>JAHFFQ010000002.1 GCA_023247875.1 Candidatus Omnitrophota bacterium
CCAGGTCTATCGGGATGGATTATCTGGTTGTGAAACCCTATTCGCAGCATCCCCTAAGCAAGACCGTCAAATTCAAAGATATTAAATACGATAAGTACCTTGATTTAGCTAATAAGTTAAAAAAGATTAACGCTAAAGATTTTAATGTGGTATTCCGCATGCACACAATGCAAAAGTGGGATAGGCAAGAGCGTAATTATAAGCACTGCTTAGCGCTTCCCTTCTGGGCGTATATTGACGCCGGAGGCAGTGTCTGGGCATGCAGTATGTATTTGACCAAGGATAAGTTCTGCCTGGGGAATATTTACAATAACAGCTTCAAGGAGATCTGGGAGAGTTCAAAACGCGACAAACTCGTGCGTTGGGCGGCAAATGCATTAAATACCTCCAAATGCAGGGTAAATTGCAGGATGGATGAAGTTAACCGGTATCTTTGGGAGTTGACCCATCCTTCGGCGCACGTTAATTTTATTTAATATGGCCCTAACAGGTAAGGCTTTACAAAAAAAAGCAGATCAGCTCCGGCATGAAGTCATCGATGTGGCGGTTAGAAATAAGGCCGGGCATATTGCTCCTTCACTATCTTGCGTGGATATTCTCGCCGCCCTTTATTATAACGTAATGCGTTATCATCCGAATGATCCCCGCTGGGATAAAAGAGACAGGTTAATTTTCTCCAAAGCGCACGGCTGCTACGCGCTGTACGCTATCCTTAGCGATAAGGGTATTTTGCCCGCCAGAGATTGGAAGGATTTTTATAGCTCTGCCAGCAGTCTTTTGGGCTGCCTGGATTACCGCCTGGATTACGGTTTTGAGGCAGGATGCGGCTCCCTGGGGCATGGTTTGCCTATTGCCGTAGGCCAGGCATTCGCAGCAAGGCTACAAAAGAAAAGCTTCCATACTTTTTGCGTCATTGGGGATGGTGAGATGCAGGAGGGCACAACCTGGGAGGCCCTGCAATTTGCGGTTAAGCATGAGGTCAATAACCTCACCATTATTATTGATGATAATCGTTTACAGGCAATGGATTTTATCATTAATGTCCTTGACCGGGATGCCAGGGATAAGATTAAGAAGTTAAAAGGTTTTGGTTTGGCGCCGGTTGTTTGTTACGGCCATGACGCAAGCAAACTCGCGCGGCTGATAAAGCCGGCAGGTAAATCTTCTTTAAAGATACCCCGCGTGATCATTGCCGAGACGGTAAAGGGATTCGGGCTTAAGTGCATGGAGAACATACCAAAGTTCCATTTCCGCACACCGACCCCGGAAGAGCTGAAATTAGGGAGGAGTTATGCCTGCCGACTGTAACTATCGTAAAAGTGTCGTCGACCTCCTGATCCCTTATTTTCGCAAAGACAAACGGTTATATCTTCTTGTGTGCGATATGGGGTTTGGGGTAGTTGATAATATAAGGCATGAGTTCCCCGGAAGGGTGATCAATTGCGGGATCATGGAGCAGGGGACAGTGGGCATCGCCGCGGGAATGAGCATGAGCGGTTTAGTGCCCGTAGTTTATTCCATAGTGAATTTTCTTGTTTACCGTTCACTTGAGCAGATAAGGAATGATGTGGTCCTGCAGGAATTGAACGTCAAATTCATTTCTACCGGGGTAAACGATTATTTTAAGTTCCTCGGTCCTTCGCACTGCTGCGGGAAGGACGACCTTGCGTTAATGAAGCTGATCAAGATGAAAACGTATGATCCTTACGCGGCCAAAAAGAGTTTTCAGAAACTGGTCAAAGAGTGGATGAGCGATGACAAGCCAGGTTATATAAGGGTCTGATATGGCGCAGGTATCGCAGGTTAAAATAAGCGGTTTAATATTAGACGGCCATAAATTAAATTGGCACAGGGAGAGGGTCGCCGCCTGGCTGTCGGGTGAGAGGATCGCTCCGATTACCATTGATTGTGCCCTGACCAGAAGATGCACCTACAGGTGCGTTTACTGTTATGGCCAGCTTCAGGCTAATGACGAAAAGAAGATGACCAGGGAGGTGATCTTCAGGTTCCTTGATGATGCGGCGGAGATCGGCGTAAAAGCGGTAAGTTTTGTCAGCGATGGAGAGAGTACCTGCTCCCCGCATTTATATGACGCTATCTTGAGGGGCAGATCAAACGGCCTGGATATGGCTTTAGGGACAAACGGCTTCCTCTTAAAAGATGAGCGGCTTGAGGAAATACTTCCGGCTTTGACTTATCTAAGGTTCAATATTTCAGCTGCCGGACCTAAAAGATACGCCGAGATCATGGGATGCAAAAGTGAGAATTTTCTGAAAGTAGTTAATACTATCAAAGAGGCTGTGCGGATCAAGAAGGAGAGAAGGCTTGCGGTTACCCTGGGCCTGCAGATGGTGCTCCTGCCGCAATTCGCCGACCAGATCATGCCGCTGGCGCTCCTGGGAAAAGAGATGGGGGTTGATTATACGGTAATAAAACACTGCAGCGATGACGAAGAGGGTAAATTAGGAGTGGATTATGCAAAATATTTTGACCTGGTTGAATTGCTTAAGCAGGCCGAAGGCCTCTCTACGGAGAATTACCTGGTTAAGGCAAAATGGTCAAAAATACTAAGCGGAGGCAAGAGGGTTTACAGCCGTTGTTACGGAGCGCCATTTATAATGCAATTTTCCGGCTCAGGGCTGGTAGCCCCATGCGGAATGTTATTTAATTCAAAATATAAGAAATACCATATCGGTAATATCTGCGAAAAGCCTTTCAAGGAAATATGGAAGAGCGACAGATATTGGGAGGTGATTAATCTTTTATCCTCCGAGAAGTTTGATGCCCGCAAAAATTGCGGCTCCTTATGCCTTCAGCATAAGGTTAATGAGTTTTTATGGAAGCTAAAAACAGAGGCTTTAGCTCCTCCTGAAGCAGGGGAAGAAGCACCTCCTCATGTTAATTTCATATAACTTAAATAGCTGACTATGGCTCAAAACCTTTTAGATATATCGGTGATAATGCCGGCCTTGAACGAGGAGAAGAACATACTCCAGGCGATAAAGAACGCTTTGGGGGCATTCCAGGAGTGCGGGATCGCCGGCGAGGTAATCGTGGTCAACGACGGAAGCTCAGACCGGACAAGGGAGAGGGTGGAGGGTTTCCTGCAGTCTGATAAGAGGGTGAGTATCCTTAACCACGATAAACCGTTGGGGATAGGCGCTTCTTTTTGGGATGGAGTGGATAATGCTCAAGGGGGCGCGATCGTGCTTCTACCCGGGGATAACGAAAATGACCCCTGGGAAATATTCAGGTATTTCAGGCTGCTTGAGCATGTGGATATCGTAATCCCGTTTGTATTTAATAGGGAAGCACGGTCAATTTTCAGGAACATGCTCTCTTTTCTTTACCGCTTTATCATCAACTCTACATTCCTGGTCAATTTCAATTATACCAACGGTACTGCCCTTTACAGGAGGTCTATGCTTAAAGAGCTTGATTTCAGAAGCACGGGTTTCTTTTTTCAGACCGATATTCTGGTGCGGACCGTTAAGAAGGGGTATCTTTTTGCCGAGGTCCCTTACCGGCTGGGCATACGTAAGGATGGGGTTTCCAAGGCCGTTACATTCCCTTCGTTGTTTAAGGTGGTCAAAGGCTACTTAAGATTGGTCAGGGATTTTTATTTCACGAAAAGCCTCAAAGCTAACACGGTGTACTCCGCGGATTCATCCACTGCGCTAAGAAAGCAAAAAGACCATACATGAGCGTCTTAATTTCAGGGAGTTTGTTATTTGCCATCGCCTTCTTAGTGCATCTGATTGTTTGGAGATGGCGCTATCCGCGTAATCCCATTAAAACCCTGGTTTTGCTCTTTGGAACAGTAGCGCTGACCGGCATTATCCTCCTGTCTTTGCGTGCCTCTTATACAGCGGTTCAGTATGCGCATATTGCCTTGTTTTTCTTTTCCCTCTTTACCTGCTATCTGATCACTTATTCGGCTATTGAAGCGGACAGCCCATCACTGGTCATCGTATTACTGGTCGCAAAGTGCGGCAAGGCGGGGATGCCTTCTGAGCTCATAAAAGAGGCCATGGGAAATGACCTGTTGATCGAACCCCGGATCAAGGAGCTGGCGCAGGCGGGGCTGGTGGATTTAAGCGGCTTAACATATAAGATCAACGCAAAGGGGAGGTTTTTGCTTCTGCCTTTTGTTATTTACCGTAATTTTCTGGGATTAGGAAAGGGCGGTTGATTTGTAGATGGGCTATTACAATATATTTATTCCCATTATCGGTATGCTTGGCAATATAACCGCGCAAATATTCTTGTATAAATATCTGCCCGGGAAAAAGCTGTTGAGATCGGAGTATTTCGGGTTTTTGTGCGGTGTAATAGTTTTTGCGGTTTGCCAGGCCCTTGCGCATGGGGAGCTGAGCCTAGAGCGCTTCTCTTTGATCTGCGCAAATTTAATCATCTATCTTTGCCTTTCTTATTGCTATTTTAACTTTATCAACATGGGGGAGACCGCCCGCAGGATACGTCTGTTAAGAGAGCTTTATGATTCAGGCCATGGCCTGAATAAGGAGGAGATACTTGCAAGGTATAACGCAGGGGAGGTAATTGATTTGCGCATGAGGCGCCTGCTTAATAATCATCAGATTGTATCGCGCGCCGGGAGGTATTATGTAGGTAGCCCGGTTGTGTTATTTATTTCAAAGGCAATAGTTTTGATGAAGCTGGTTGTTTTAGGCAAAAAAAGCGAGTTTGACATTCATCATGGATAAATTTAAGAAAATGTTGGCTAATTTATTTGATCAGTTTTTACTGGTTTATTTTGTTTTCCTGCTTGGACTTTTTGTAACCGATTATGCTTTTATTTTCAAAGATGGGATATCCAATCTTTCGGTCCAGAGCATGATCTTTGTTTTCCTGTTAGCGGTGCGCTGGTATCTGGATATGGCTTCATTCGGTAATTCCCTGCTTATAAAATTATTCAAACGCGTATCTAAGTTGGGGGATGTTAAGCTCCTTTGGTTTTTATCCCTGGCCCTGGTTTTGCTTTTTTTATATATAGGGATAATGCGGCATTTTGCCTTTTCATCCGCGGGCATAGATATGGGAGCTACTGACCAGGTGCTCTGGAATACTGTAAACGGGAGCTTCCTTTTTTCCTCGATTGACGGCAACATCAATCATCTGGGCGCTCATTTTGAGCCGGTCCTATTGCTTATTTCGCCTTTATACTTTATTTGGCCCAATATCATAATACTGATATTCCTTCAGGCCCTTGCCGTGGGACTGGCAGTTTTTCCGCTTTACCTGATCGCCAGGAAGAGGTTAAAGAGCAGGCTCCTGGTCTTTGCTTTTATTTTAGCCTATTTTCTCTCGCGGCCGTTAAGAGGGGTGGGGCTATTGGATTTCCATAATGATGTCTTCCTGATCCCCCTGTCTTTTGCAAGTTATTACCTGCTTATAACCAGGCGCAACTTTTGGGCAGTTGTTGCCATGCTTTTAATGTTATGCTGCAAGGAGAGCGCTGCGATCCTGGTTCTTGCTTACGGTATTTTTACGATCGCCTACCTTAAACGTTATCGTTTAGGCGTTTTTCTTTTAGTCTTGGCAATAAGCTGGTGGTTTGCGGCAACGGGCCTGGTCATGCCCCACTTTGCCAACACTAAAGCTTATCCGTATTTAAAGTGGCTTCCTTTTGGCCCGACCTACGCGGATAACCTCTCAGCGGTAGCAAAAGACCCGATGCTCCTGGTAAAATTATTATTCTCCCCGCAGAAGCTGGAGTTTTATCTTAAGCTTTTTTTACCCTTAGGCCTGCTATCTTTTTTAAGCCCCGGGCACTACGTATTATTCCTTTTGCCTCTTGCCACCCAGGTTGCCGGAAGCGTCAATCACGGCGGAATGATGACCCTTACCTCTCATTATCCGGCGCATACCCTCCCCGTTATTTTTATCTCAGCAATATACGGGGCAGGCAGGTTGATTGATAGGAGCGGGGAGAGGGTATCGGTTTATCTTGCAGCCATAATTATATTCTTTTCTTTGCTTTTTTTCGGCAAAAGCGACGGCTATAAATTGTCCAAGTTTATCCGTTCGGCAGGGCAATTGCATTCTTCTGAAGTGAGGGGGGCTTTAAAGATAATCCCTCAAAGCGCCTCAGTCTGCGCCGTGCACAGATTAGCCGGGCACCTTACTCACCGCAAATTCATTTATATCTGGGAGACCAGCCCGGATATGCGCTACCTGGCAGAATATGTTGTATTGCACCGCCGGCTCATTGAAGCGGATAAAGAAGGGTTCGGCCGGGTCATTGCTGAGTTAAGAGAAAGGGGATTTAAAGAAACATACGCCGATAAATACAATGATCTCTTCATATTTTTTAATCCAATCTATAAAAAAGAATTTTTGGAAAACAGGCAGGGAAGGATAATTATTTAATGTCGGCAAAACAATTCTGGCATAAGCGGAGGGTTTTAATCACCGGCGCAAGCGGTTTTATCGGCTCCTGGCTTACCTTGAGTTTATTGGAACGCGGGGCAGAGGTAGTTATTCTGGCAAAAGGAAATATGAAGAATCCCCTGCTTGCCGCCAAAATGCTCAAAGAAGTTAAAGCAATTTCCAGGCTGGATATAACGGATTTTTCAGAAACAAGGGAGGTATTTAGGAGATACAAAGCAGATACCTGTTTTCATTTAGCCGGCCAGCCCATCGTAGGTATTGCCAATGAATCGCCTTTTCCTACATTTGAGGCCAATATCAAAGGAACCTGGAATATACTGGAGGCAGCAAGGCAGAGCAAGGTTAAAAGATTGATAATTGCCTCCGCTGATAAAGTTTACGGAGAGCAGGCCCGGCTTCCTTATACCGAAGAGATGACTTTATCGGCAGTGCATCCATACGGCGCTTCCAAGATATGCGCCGAGCTTTTGAGCCGCACTTATCTGGATACCTATGGCTTGCCTGTAGCTATCCTGCGGGCTTCCAATACCTATGGAGGCGGGGACCTTAATTTCAGCCGGATCATCCCCGGGGCGATCAAGTCGGTATTGAATAACCGGGACCCGGTTATAAGAGGGGATGGCGCATCTTTAAGGGATTTTATTTATATTGCCGACATTGTTCATGCTTATCTGACTTTAGCGGAATCCCTGCATAAGGAAAATGTAAAGGGGGAGGTTTTTAATTTTAGTTCAGGCAGGCCGGTCAGCATACTTGGCCTGGTAAAAATGATCATAAAGATATCAGGCAGAAAAGGCCTTAAACCCCTGATCCTCGGTAAGGCCAGCCCGAGAAACGAAATAAGCCGGCAGTATTTATCGATTAATAAGGCAGCCCGGGTATTGGGATGGGCCCCGCGTTATGATCTGGAGGCGGGATTAAGATGGACCATAAACTGGTATAAGAATTACATATGAAAACCGATCCCTTGGTCAGCGTGATCATCCCGACTTACAACAGGGCTCGCCTTATAGGCAGGGCGATTAAAAGCGCCTTAGCGCAGACCTACGCCAATCTTGAGGTCATCGTTATTGATAATGCCTCATCGGATAATACGGCTGAGGTGGTTAACTCAATTAGTGATAGAAGGCTGAAGTTCGTAAGGCATGATGTCAATAAAGGCCCGGCAGCATCGCGAAATACTGGCTTGAGGAACTCGCATGGTGATTATATTGCCTTTCTTGATTCTGATGATGAATGGCTGCCTCAGAAGTTAGCTTGCCAGTTGGATATTTTTAAGCAAGAGGGCCAGAGAATCGGGTTAGTTTTTACCAATGGTTTTAATGAATCTATAAATACAATGGCCATTACCGGGGCAGTCGCCTCAGGGATTTATTACGATCCCGGAAAGGACAAGTTTTATCCCTTAAGAAAATTAATCACCACTCTTTCAAGCTGGATGCTGCCTTCTGAGGCAACAAAAAAGGTCGGATATTTTGATGAAGCTATGATTACCTGGGATGACGGTGATTATCTGGCCAGAATAGCTTATGAATTCCCCATTTATTTTCTCAATCAAGATCTAGTGCTCTGGCATGCCTGCGGCGTACATTTAAACATGATGAACCATGATCTGGTAAACGGAAAAGAGCTTTTCTTGAAGAAGAACTATGATTTTATCAAAAAGGACAAGCCCTACCTTTTCAGGTTTTACCGCGCCCTAGGAAAAGACATGCTGCTTTTTGATAAAAAGAAGGCCAGGGCCTATCTGTATAAAGCGCTAAAGCTCAATCCAATTGACTCCTCGACTATCGGAAAGATCATCAGGAGCTTTGCGGGAGGAAGGCATGCTTAGCCTGATTATCATGAACCTGATCGTTTTAGCCAGCGCCGGTTTATTGATGAGGTATTTCTTTGGCTTTAAAGACATTATTGATTACCTTTCGGCATTTTTCCTGTTGTATTTCGCGCAAGTAGTATTGAGCCAAGAGTTGCTGGGTATTTTTAATATTTTATCCCTGATAAACGTGATCCTGCTTAACCTGTTCATTTTAGCCGTTATATTTATTTTCATAAAATCTTTGAAATTAAAGCCCGCGTACGACCTTAAAGGCAAATTTGAAGAGGCGTTCAGCGGCATCAACCTCAACAGGGCCCAGTTCTTCTGCCTGGCTGCGATAGCGGCCTTCGCGCTGATTAAGATAGGGATAAACCTGGTAAATCCGCCTTTTGGCTGGGACAGCCTGAATTACCATTTTACCTATCCTGTCGAATGGCTCAAAAACGGCAACCTGGGTATGTCGATCAGCATATCAGGCGACCCGAGCGTTTCTTATTACCCCATAAATGGAAGTTTGTTCTTTTTGTGGTTTATCCTGCCGCTTAAGAATGTTTTCCTTGCGGATTTAGGCCAGTTTCCTTTTTTTATTGCTGCGTTTTTTGCAACTTATTCCCTGGGGAGGAAATTTAGTTTATCAAAAGAATATGCTTTTTTCTCCGCCGCGATCTTTACCCTGGTTCCCAACTATTTTAAGCAGCTCAAAGTAGCCTACGTTGATATTATGGTCGCCTGTATGTTCATAATCGCCTTGAACTATCTTTTTCTTTTATACAAGGAGCGCTCAGCCAAGAATACACTTTTTTGTAGTTTAGCAGTCGGCCTTATGGTGGGGATAAAGACCACAGCTATGCCCCTGGCAGTGATATTGGTTCCGGCATTTTTAGGCGCATTCCTGATGAAGAAGAGGGGAGCTAATTTTATTGCCCTCTTTGTTTTAAGCCTTTGCGTAATTGCCGCGACGGGGGGTTTTAGCTATATCAGGAATATTATCCAGACAGGTAACCCCTTATATCCTCTTGATTTCAAGGTTTTTAATATCCATCTCTTTAAAGGGGTTGCCGATAACGCGGCATACCGCACAGGGATCAGGCCAGGGGATTTTAGCCCGGCTAAATTATTATTCCATGAAGGCCTAGGGGCGCAGACAACATTATTATTCCTTCCGGCAATATTACTGGGATTTCCGCTAGCCCTGTGGAGAAAAAGAGGGGAGTTAAGTTTATTTCTGGCTTATTTTCTTATCCTGCCTTTTTTATTCATCCTGGTTTTCCGTTTTGTCATTCCCCTGCCTAATCTGCGCTATATATATGCTGGCCTTGCGGTTAGCTCCATAATCGCCTTTTACGTAGTTGATATCTTGAATATACCAAAAGCAATCATGAGGGCGCTGGTAGTGATCTGCGCCGTGGCGTCTATGGCGGAATTCGGGAAACGTTTTGAATTATCCGCTTCGTTGATCTTTACGGTACTTTTGTTCTTTATCCTGCCGGGTTTATGGAATTTTGTAAAATCCAGGAAGCCGGTAAAGATTATCTTTATAAGCGCAGCCGTTATTTTATTGGCGCTGGTATTGCTTGAGAAATATTATATCAAGAATGAATACCGGCGCTATCTTGCCATGGTGAAGTATTCCGGCTTCTGGCCGGATGCGGCTAAGTCCTGGCTTTGGCTTAATGAAAATACCGAAGGCAATAATATAGCTTATATAGGAAGGCCGGTTGCCTTTCCTCTCTACGGAACAAACCTTAAAAATAATGTTTATTACGTATCCGTAAATAAGGTAGAGCCGGCAATGCTGCATTATTTTCCCGACTCCAGATACGATTGGGGCTATGACGGGGATAAAGTGCTGAGGAATTTTGAGGATGCCAACAACTACCGCGGCAACGCCAGCTTTGGTGTTTGGCTGGCCAACCTCAAGAAGAAGGACACGGATTTTCTTTTTGTTTATTCGGATCTACTCGGCAAGGGGATTGAATTCCCCCTGGAAGACGCGTGGGCGAGATTGCATCCTGAGATATTCAGCTTAGCCTTTGAAAACAGCACGATCCACGTCTATAGAGTAAGAAAATGAACGCTGAAAATTTATACACATACCAAAAAAAGTTCTTTAGGAAATTAGGCAGGCGTCTTTTATCAAAGGTTAATTCAAGCAACCTGGATATGCTTGCCCTGATAAACAAAACGGACAAAGGAAAAGATCATTGGTATACGCGCCAATACAAGAAACACTTTCATGCTTTAAGAAAGAAAAGATTAAATGTCCTTGAGATCGGAGTGGGGGGTTACGCCGAACCTAAAGCCGGGGGAAATTCCCTCAGGATGTGGAAGCATTATTTTCCTGACAGCAGAATTTATGCTATTGATATCCACGACAAAAGCTTATTGCAGGAAAAAAGAATAAAGATCTTCAAGGGAAGCCAGACGGATGAGGCTTTTTTGCGCTGGGTCTTTAATGATATCGGCTCACTGGACATTATAATCGATGACGGCAGCCATATAAATGAGCATGTGATTGCTACTTTTAAGATCCTTTTCCCCCTGCTTAAAGAAGGCGGGATTTATGCCATAGAAGATACCCAGACCTCCTATTGGCCGGAATACGGCGGGGACAGCCAGAATTTAAGCAATCCGTCTACATCAATGAATTTATTTAAAAGTCTTGTTGACGGGCTTAATTACCAGGAGTATAAAAAAGAGGGATATAAGCCAGGTTATTTTGATATAAACATTGCCTCTTTGCATTTTTACCATAACCTGATTTTTATTTATAAAACCGGGAAAGACAAAAATAATGGCTAAACTGAGCGCGGTAATACCGGTAAAAAATGAAGCCGGCAAGATAGAAAAATGCCTGGATTCTCTGGTTGGGGTGGTCGATGAAATAGTCTGCGTGGATTCTCTGGGCAATGATGGGACCGTGGATATTTGCCGGAAATACGGAGCTAAGATCGTTACGCACGAGCTCCAAGGTTACAACATGGATCAACAGCGCAATATCGGCATTGAAAATGCCACGGGCGATTGGATCCTGCAGACAGAATCCGATGAAGTATTCCCTCCGGATGCGCCGGAAAAGATCCGCAAGGCCATAGCTGAAGCGCCAGGTGCTGTTGCTTTCAGGATCTTCAGAGTAAATTGTTTCCTGGGGCATCCTTTGCGCTATGCCGGCTCCTGCGACCACATGATAAGGATATTCAAAAAAGGCAAGGCATCCTATATCGGAAGCAATGTGCATGAAACATTGGAAGTGGATGGGCCAATAGGCGATATCGATATCAAGGTCAGCCACTATTCCTTTAATTCAATAGCCCAGTTTGTGGGAAAATGTAATTTTTTTTCAGAGGCCGAATCCGATATCTTCCTCAAAGATAATGATAAGGTTGATATAAGGGAAATAAAATACCGGCTTACCTGGAAACCGCTTAAGTTATTCTGGAAGCTTTATATCAGGAAAAAAGGATACAGGGACGGCATGTTCGGCTTGGCCTGGTGTGTTTTAAGCGTGATCGCCACCCAGGTCCGGTGGCTTAAGATCTGGGAGAAAGCCTCAAAGGAAGGCAAGCTTACCGGAGTTCTTTAACCTAAAAAGGAAGGTGCTAATGGATAAGACAAAAGTTGTTATTCTCTGTGGCGGAAGAGGTACAAGGATAAACGAAGAGACGGAGGTCCTGCCCAAGCCGATGGTAGAGATAGGCGGCAAGCCCATTCTTTGGCATATCATGAAGCGTTATTCACATTATGGATTTAATGATTTTATCATCTGCCTGGGATACCGGGGATATATGATCAAAGAGTATTTCTCCCATTATTTCCTGCATATGAGCGACGCTACTATCGACCTATCAAAGAATGATACCAAGATTCTCACCACATCTTCCGAGCCGTGGAGGATCACCCTCGTTGACACAGGTTTAAATACAATGACAGGGGGTAGGCTCAACAGGGTAGCAAAGTATCTTGATAAAAAGACTTTCATGCTTACTTACGGGGATGGCCTGGCGGATATTGACATAAAGAAGCTGCTCCAGTTTCACAGAAAAAATAAGAAGCTGGCTACTTTAACCGCCATTCAGCATGCCGGAAGATTCGGGGTGCTGGATATCAGCGCCAAAAACAAAATAACTTCATTTCTGGAGAAACCGAAGGGTGAGAGTGGCTGGATCAACGGTGGCTTTTTTGTGCTGGAGCCGGAGGTTTTTAATTTTATACCTAAGGGTGATGATGCCGTTTGGGAGAGTCAGCCACTTGAAAGCCTGGCAAAAAAGGACCAGCTTTGCGCTTATAAGCATAATGGTTTTTGGATCTGTATGGATACTTTGAGGGATAAGATAGAGATGGAAAAGATCTGGCAATCCGGAAAGGCTCCGTGGAGGGTATGAGAAAATGGGCATGAATGGTAACTTCTGGAAAAGGAAGAAGGTTTTGGTAACCGGCTATGAAGGTTTCTTAGGCTCTAACCTTACCAAGGAATTGATCAGGCTAAAATCAGCTGTATCCGGGTTGGATATCGTAACGCGCAGGAAGCACACTGTTTTATCGGGAGACTTTGGTAAGATCAGGATTTATAAAGGAAGCGTTGAGGATTTTGATTTAGTTTCAAAGATTATGGCGGATAACAGAATTGAAATAGTCTTTCATCTTGCCGCAACCTCTATTGTCGGAGATGCCCTTTGCAATCCGCTTAAGGCTTTTTCCACGAATATCTGCGGCACCTGGAATATCCTTGAGGCGGCAAGGAAGAATAAGCTGGTCAAGGCCGTCATCATCGCCTCCAGCGATAAGGCATACGGCTCGCAGAGCAAGCTTCCTTACCGTGAAGATTCACCGCTTTCCGGTTCTCATCCCTATGATGCCTCTAAGAGCTGCGCGGATATCCTGGCTTCTACCTATTACCATACCTATGGTTTGCCGGTATCTGTTACCCGCTGCGGCAATATTTATGGCCCGGGAGATCTGAATTTTTCCCGTATAGTACCGGATGCTTTAAGGTGTATAAAGCAAAATAAAACATTGATCATCCGCTCTGACGGCAAGTTTACCAGGGATTATATTTATGTTGAGGATATCGTCAGCGCCTATCTTCTTCTTGCTTTTAGAATGCGGGATTCATCAATAAAGGGAGAGGCTTTTAATTTCAGCAATGAATCTCCCTTATCTGTTTTAGCCCTCTTAAAGAAGATTTACCGGTACGCCGGGGTAAATCCGGGTTATAAAATAACCGGCCAGGCCAAATATGAAATAAAACACCAGTACCTTTGCGCCGCAAAGGCAAGAAGGCTCCTAATGTGGAGGCCGCGTTATAACCTGGATGATGGCCTCAGAGAGACAATTAAATGGTACAAAGATTATTTCGCAAAAAAATATTGATCACCGGAGCAAGCGGCTTTGTAGGCTCTAGCCTTGCGCGCTTCCTGATAAATAAAGGTTTGTCACCCCACATATTCGTCCGGAAAGACTCTAACCTCTGGCGCATCAAAGATATCTTGGGCAAGCTCAAAACTCATATTCTTGATCTTACCGATGAAGCCGCAACCAGGGGTGCGGTATCCAGGCTAAAGCCGCAGATTATATTGCATTGCGCGGTTTACGGCGGGTATCATTTCCAGCTTGATTCTAAGAAGATTATGCTAACAAATATGTTTGGGACGATGAATCTTCTGAATGCCTGCGTAAAAAGCGGATTTGAATGTTTTGTTAATACAGGCAGCTCTTCTGAGTATGGCTTGAAAAATAAACCTATGCGGGAATCTGATCTGCTTGAACCGGTAACTGATTATGGGGTAAGTAAGGCAATGGCAACGCTTTTTTGCCAGCAGACTGCCAGGAATAAGAATTTACCTATTGTCACCTTAAGGCTTTTCTCTCCATATGGCTGTTTTGAAGATCCCAGGAGATTGGTCGCTTCCCTAATATTGTCATGTTTAAATCATCAAGCGCCGAAACTATCCTCGGCGTATCCTGTGAGGGATTTTATTTTTATTGATGACGTGATCCGCGCGTATTTAAAAACTGTTTTCAGCATATCTAAGGCCGCAGGCAGCATAATAAATATCGCAAGCGGAAAACAGCATTCTGTTGGAGAAGTAACCCTGAAAATAATAAAGTTGGCTGGACTAAAAGATAAACCTGTTTGGGGATCAGTAAAGAATCCGCGTCTTGAGCCTTCTCGTTGGGTCGCGGATATCTCAAGGGCCAGGGAATTGTTGGGCTGGAATCCGGAATTTAGTTTAACTCAAGGGTTAATAAAAACAATAGAATGGTTTAGCAACAACAAGGCATCTTACTATGACAAAGCTTAAGGCCTGTTTAGCCGGGAAATGCTTGAGTTTAGCCAAACAGATACGCAGGGAGATCGTAAGTATGCATGCGGTTTCCAGAAATTCACATGTAGGAAGCAGCCTTTCTGTGGCGGACATATTGGTGGCTCTTTATTTTTGCGTGATGAAGACTAACGCAAATAACTGCGGGGATAAAAAGAGAGACAGATTATTGTTAAGCAAAGGGCATGCCTCAAGCGCTCTCTACGCGGTTTTGGCTAAGCGGGGGTTTTTCCCTAAGAAATTACTTAGTGACTATTGTGTTGATAGAGGCAAGCTCCCCGGCCATGCGACGATAAATTGCGTCCCGGGAGTTGAGGTTTCCACAGGTTCATTAGGCCACGGGCTTTCTATAGGCGCAGGATTAGCCTTGGCTGCTAAACATGACAAAAACAAATCCCGGGTATTTGTTATTTTAAGCGATGGAGAATGCCAGGAAGGATCAGTTTGGGAAGCAGCTATGTTTGCCAGCCAGCATAAGTTGGATAACCTGATTTCCGTAATAGATTACAATAAATTACAAGGATTCGGAAAGACTAAGGATGTCGTTGGTCTTGAGCCGTTTGGCAAGAAATGGGCTGCTTTTGGATGGCAGGTAAAAGAAGTAGACGGGCACGATATGGCTAAAATCATTAAAATTCTTGAGAGTGTTCCTTTTGTGGTGAAAAAACCAAGTGTTATAATTGCGCATACCGTTAAGGGTAAGGGGGTTTCGTTTATGGAGGATAGCTTAGCCTGGCATTATAAATCCCCAGGCCCTGATGAATTAAAAATCGCACTAAGGGAGCTTGCTTAAATAATGAGAAGCGCATTTATCAATACGCTGATCAAACTGGCAAGGAAAGACAAACGGATTTTCCTGCTTACCGGGGATCTGGGGTTTTCCGTGCTTGAAGGGTTTAGGGATGAGTTTCCCGATAGATTCATAAATATGGGGGTTGCCGAGGCAAATATGATCGGAGTTGCTGCCGGGCTGGCCCTGTCCGGTAAGGTTGTCTTCGTATATTCCATTGTTCCATTTGTGACTTTGCGCTGCCTTGAACAGATAAGGAATGATGTTTGTTATCAACAACTTCAAGTGAGGATAATCGGCGTGGGCGCCGGCCTATCCTACGGTACTTCAGGAGCAACGCATTATTCACTTGAAGATATAGCGGTAATGAGGGCAATCTCTAATTTATCCGTAGTTTGTCCAGGGGACCCGCTTGAAACTGAAATGGCGCTTAAGGAATCCCTGTCTTACGCAGGGCCGCTTTATATAAGGCTTGGTAAAGGACATGATCCTTTAGTGTACCGGAAATTAGAGGGATTTAAAATAGGTAAGGCGATTTCATTAAGGTACGGCAAAGATATCGCCATTATTTCTACAGGCAATATGCTGCCCAACGCTAATCAGGCGGCAAGCTTACTAAAGAAACAAGGTGTTGATGTAAGATTAATCAGTATGCATACTGTTAAGCCCATAGATAAAAAGACCATAATTGATATTGCTAAGAAAACAAAAGCTATATTTACGGTTGAGGAACACAATCTTATCGGAGGTTTAGGCAGCGCTGTAGCGGAGGTATTAGCAGAACAACCAGCCAAAGTGTATTTTAAAAGAATAGCTGTTACCGAAACTTTCTTTAAGACTATCGGCAGCCAGGATTATTTAAGAAGTAAATTCGGTTTGGATGCCAACGGAATATGCAAGACAATCATTAAAGGTATGAGAAAGATCAGGCATGGATAAGGAACTGGCTATAAGAAAGATCATCTTCCGGAAGATCAATGAATTATATGAAATAAGAAGCAAACTGGAGAAGAAAAACTCTCTGCATAAGAAATGCGTTAAATACGCCGGCAGGATTTATGATGAGAAGGAAATTTCCAGGTTAGTTGATTCTTCGCTTGATTTCTGGCTTACCGCCGGCAGGTACTCGAAAGAATTTGAAAATGGTTTGGCGAGGTTTCTAGGAATTAACCATGTATCTTTGGTAAATTCCGGTTCTTCCGCTAATCTCCTGGCTATTTCCGCGCTTACCTCTTTTAAGCTTAAAGATAAAAGGCTTAAACCCGGGGATGAAATAATTACTACCGCCAACTGTTTTCCTACTACATTGGCTCCTATTATACAAAATAATCTTATTCCGGTTTTCGTTGATGTAAATCTTGGTAATTATAACATCCAAGCCGATAGAATTGAAAAAGCGATCGGGAAGAAAACTAAGGCGATATTCGTTGCCCATGCTTTAGGTAATCCTGTTGATGTTAAATCAATCCTGAGTATATCAAAAAAACATAAATTGTGGTTTGTGGAAGATAATTGCGATGCCCTTGGTTCAAAATATAACGGTAATTATACGGGAATGTTCGGGCATATTGCCACTTTGAGTTTCTATCCGGCGCATCATATAACTACGGGGGAAGGAGGAGCGGTAATAACTAACGACTCTCTGCTCAATAGGATTATTAATTCTTTCCGTGACTGGGGAAGAGATTGCTGGTGTGAATCGGGGAGTGATAATAATTGTAAAAAAAGATTTGGCTGGAAACTCGGAACATTGCCTCTTGGTTATGATCATAAATATGCTTACTCGCATATCGGTTATAATCTTAAAATGACGGATATGCAGGCAGCGATCGGGGTGGAACAATTAAAAAAACTCCCGAATTTTATTCAGAAAAGAAAAAGCAACTTTTCCAGATTATATGCAGGGCTTAAGGTTTATGAAGATAGATTAGTGCTTCCTTCATGGCAGAAAAAAGCAAACCCATCCTGGTTTTGTTTCCCGGTTACAGTAAGGGAAAATGCCGGTTTTAAAAGGGAAGAGTTGACGATGTTCTTAGAAAAATCAGGGATCCAAACAAGATTAATCTTCGCAGGCAATATTTTAAGGCAGCCTGCTTTTTTAGATATAAAATGCCGCATTTCGGGAAATTTAGTGAATACCGATAAGATCATGAATAATTCTTTTTTTGTGGGAGTTTATCCCGGTATCGATAAGGAAGATATAAAATACGTAATTAACCGGTTCACAGCGTTCTTCAGGAGTGTGTTAAAATGAAATTAACCATTGTTGTTACGGTGTACAACGAGAGATCTACGATTCTAAAGGCGATCGAGGAGGCAAAAAGCCTGGACATAGAAAAACAGATAATCGTAGTAGATAACTGTTCTACTGACGGCACAAGGGAGCTCTTAAGGGGCCTTAATGACAGTTCTATTACAATCGTTTATCAGTCCAGGAATTACGGCTACGGGGAGTCGGTAATTACGGGGATGAACCTGGCGCAGGGTGAGTATCTTTATGTGCACAACTCCGATCTGGAATACGACCCGCGCTGTGTTTATGAAATGGTGGAACTATCCGATAAGGAAGGCCTCGATGCAATATTTGGTTCGAGATTATTAACAAGGCAGGGAGAATCAAGGTTAAAGATACTCAAGGAAAGGCCGTTTTACCTTGGCTCGTTTATAACGACATTCTTAACGGATATATTCTATCACAAAAACTTTTCCGATATTATAGGGTCGAGGTTCTACAGGACAGATGTATTGAGGAAAATCAACCCTCAGGCAAGAGGAATAGGTTTTGATTTTGAGGTTGTCAGTAAATTGTGCAAATATGGTTATAGGATAAAAGAACTGGCTGTAAGTTATTCTCCCCGGACAAAAGGAAAGAAAATAAAGGCTCACGACATAATCCCGGCTGTTTGGGTGATGTTTAAGATAAAGTTTACCCGGGAAGACCCAAGGCTAAAAAAGAATAATTAAGATGAAGTTATCGGTTATCATCCCCGCGCATAATGAAGAAGAGAATATTGAGGGCGTAATTGCTCAAATCGAGTCTTTACTTGAGTTGGAGTATGAGCTGATCGTAGTAAATGACCATTCTACCGATAAGACCGCTGCGGTAGTTAGGGAATTACGGCTTAGATTCCCGAACTTAAGGCTGGTAGATAATCCCGGGTCAAAAGGATTTGCCAATGCCGTTAAGTGCGGTTTTGCTAATGCCAAGGGTGAGCTGGTAATCCCGGTTATGGGCGATCTTTGCGATGATCTGGCTACTATCAAGATCATGACCGCCAAGATTGAAGATGGTTATGATGTGGTTTGCGCTTCACGTTACATAAAGGGTGGGGCAAGGCTTGGCGGTTCACGCTTAAAAGGAATCCTTTCAGCTTTTGCCGGGTGGTCACTTTATTGCCTGCTGGGTATTCCTACGCATGATATAGCCAATGCTTTTAAAATGTATAGAAAGAAAGTCCTCGACAGCATCAATATAGAATCAAAGGGGTTCGAAATATCTATGGAGCTTCCGCTAAAGGCTTATTACGCCGGTTTTAAAATAACCGAAGTTCCCACCGTCTGGCAGGAGAGAAAAAAAGGTAAATCAAATTTCAAAATGTTCAATTTGGCGCCCAATTATTTAAAGTTTTATTTATGGGGGATCAAGAAGCGGATCGGGGGAGGTAACTTATGAAAGATAAGATATTAAGATTATCGGATTTTGCGATTTATTGGTCGATTGTAATTATGCCATTTTCGGTGGCTATCGCTCCGGCTATCGCCAATACCTTTATCGGATTTTTTAGCGCATTTTTTATAATCAAGAAGCTGATAACAAAAAAGCCGTTTTCTACCGACCGGCTGGCCATCTTTTTTTTCCTGCTATTTTTAAGCGTTTCAGTGATTTCGTTCAGGAATTCCGTCAGTTTAAGCACGAGTTTCCAGGGTATCATAAAACTCCTTAAATATATTCTTATATTTTTGGTTTGCAGTGAGGAGGTCAGGGACAAGCAACATATATCAAGGATCATTATAAGTATTTGCTCCGGAGTCTGCCTGGCATCCATAGATGCGTTATGGCAGATGGCTTTTGGTTATGATTTCATACACCATATCGCTATACAAGCCGCGATAGGTTTACCCAGGCCGACGGCCGCCTTCCCCAACCCGAATGTTTTCGGAATTTATATGACTGCCCTGACCCCGCTTATTTTTGGGCTTGCCTTACTTTACTTCAAGGGCAAAAAAAGGTTATTTATGTTTTTGCCGGCTATTCTGGGCCTGACCGGCATATACCTGACTCTTTCGCGCGGAGCGGGATTAGCTATTTATTTTGCGGTCTTGTTCTTATGCATAGCCGGTAAGAAGAAATTATTCACCGCTGGTTTAGTCGCTATCCTTATAATTTATCCTTTTGTAATGCCTAAGAATATAAAGCAGTGGGCCAGGGAGGTTAACTATAATCCTCTGGTCCTTCTGTGCAGCCAGGAAAGGATCAGCATCCAGAATAATACTATCAACATGATCAAGCACCATCCTTTCATAGGCGTAGGCGTGAATACCTTTTCCAGGAATTACGGCAAATATAAGACCATCCAGGCCGAAAAATACGCGCATACGCCGGATACCATCTACGCGCACAATATATATTTGCAGATGGCAGGCGAAACAGGCTTATTGGGGCTGGCCGCTTTTATCTTATTCTTATTCCAGGTATTCAGGCGGGCTTTTAAAACCATGCCCAAGCTCAATGACGGCTATCTAAGAGTAATCGGACTATCTTTAATTGCCTGCATGATCGCTTTTTTGATAAATGGCCTTACCGAGACCAGTCTTTATTATCCGAGAGTGGCGATGATATTCTGGTACTTGATCGGGTTATCGCTTGCGCTGGGTAAATTTGTCCACCTTAAGGGAGAATGCTGATCAAGAATATTTTAGTTATTCGCAATGATCGTTTCGGCGAATTCTTGTTGAATATCCCGGTTTTGCGGGCTTTAAAAGAAAGTTACCCCGAAAGCAGCCTTACTTTGGCTGTAAGCCCCGACACCCGCGAATTAGCCCAATGCATTGAATATAGCGACAGGGTGGTTGTTTGGGATGATAATTTCAAGAGAGGACTAAGAAAGCAAAGGTTTGACATCTGTGTTGTCTTGAACCCCGCGAAGGAGCCGCATTGGGCCGCTTTTTTTGCCGGGATCCCCGTCCGTGTTGGTTATAATAGAAAATGGGGCCTCCTGCTCACCCACAAGATAGAGGATACTAAAAGCCTTGGTTTAAAACATGAAGTAGAATATAACCTTGATCTGGCCGGCCTTATCGGGGCTAAAACCGATGATACAAGCCTTTCCCTGGCTAAACTGCCTGCGTATAGCAATCCTGAATATGCGGGGGCAGTTGCCATCCATCCTTATACAAGCGACAGCTTGAAACAGTGGGAGCCGGAGAGATTCCGGGAATTAGCAAAGAGAGTATGGGATGAGCTTGGCTTGCGAGTGCTGATTGTCGGCAAGGATAGGGGTCCAGGTAAAGAGGAGTTTGCAGGCTTAGGGAAAAATATCGTTAATCTGGTCAATAAAACTTCGCTTGTGGAATTAGCGCAAATTCTCAAGCAGTGCAGATTATTGGTATCTTGCGACAGCGGTCCGATGCATCTGGCAGCTTCAGTCGGAACTCCGGTGATCGCATTATTCAGGAATGACCTGCCCGGAAAAACCGCCAGGCGCTGGGGGCCGTGGGGTAAAGGACATATTGTCATAGAAAAGGATAAATTGGCGGATATAAGCACGGAAGAAGTACTTGACAAGGTTAAAAATATCAGGTATAGTTAGTTAACAGTTTTGTTAACTAACTATACTCATATGAACTATAGGAAGATCGGACGGTTAAATAAGCTTTACTTCAGTTACCGGGATATCGCAAGGGCCTTTCGGATATCCCCCGGCTCCAGCCGTGTCGCGGCCACCAGGCTTGTAAAAAGCGGCGATATTACCAGGGTCAAGAGAAATTTCTATGTATTAAGCCAAAGATGGAATTCCTCTTCTCTTGAAGACCGGCTTATTTTAGCCAACCTGCTCCAGGTGCCCTCTTACATATCTCTTATGACCGCTTTAAGTTATTATGAGATTACCACCCAGGTTCAGCCTGATTTTATAGAATCCGTGGGATACTACAGGACAAAGCTTGTTGAGGTTAAAGGGAGAAGTTTTAATTACAGCAAGATAAATAGAAGATTATATTTTGGATTTGCCAAGGTTAAAGGATTCTTTATGGCCACCCCGGAAAAGGCGTTTTTGGACGCCTTTTACCTTAAGTCCTTAAAAAAATATAATTTTGACCTTACATCAATCGATTCCGGAAAATTGAATATGGACCGGTTCAGGCTAATGGCGGGGAAATACCCCATTCTGACCAGGAAGTTATTGCTAAAATATGGATACCTTAAGAAAACATGAAATATTTGAAATAGAGGCGCTGGAAAAACTCAAAAACAAGGGTTTTCTGACGCCGCTTGTGTTTATCGGCGGGACAATGCTGCGGCTTTGTTACGAGTTGAGCCGTTATTCCACGGATCTGGATTTCTGGTTTGTCAGGAGAACAAACCAGAAAGCTTATTTTAATAAACTGAAAGATTATTTGGGTAAGTTTTATGAAGTCACTGATGATAAACTAAAGTTCAATAGCATGCTTTTGGAGATCCGCAGCAAGAATTATCCCAAACGGCTGAAAATTGAGATTAGGAAAGAGCTTAAAGAGTGCGATACTCAAGAAAGGATCGCTTTTTCAAAATACTCTACCAGCCAGGTTGTTTTAAGGGTAATTACCCTGGAAGAAGCAATGAAGTATAAGATTAAAGCGGCTTTGGACAGGAAAGATATCAGGGATTTTTTTGATATTGAGTTTCTTTTAAGGCAGGGGATCGGGTTATCGGACAAGGAAAGGGAATTATTGGCTTTAAAAGCTATTTTGAATAGTTTTAAGGAAAATGAGTATAAGGTGGCATTGGGATCATTGTTAGACGCAGACACAAGAAAATATTATATAAAAAATAGGTTCAGCTATTTACTGAGTAAAATCGGGGTTAGTATATGAATTATGCGGTCATCATAGCCGGCGGAGTGGGCTCGAGGTTCTGGCCTTTTAGCCGCGAGCTTGAGCCAAAGCAATTTATGAAGGTTATCGGAGAGGATAGCCTTTTGCAGG
>JAHFFQ010000107.1 GCA_023247875.1 Candidatus Omnitrophota bacterium
ATATCTCCTCCGGGGCGCCCTTGGTAATGATCCTGTGGAAACTATCCGTTTCCACGACTACCGACATTATTTTCCTGGAGAAGTCAAAGGGGATCTCGTCATATTTCTTATACTGCTTGATCAGTAATTTCCCGTGTTTTAAGATAGCCCGGTCCAATATATTCTTAAGGCCCGTCTGGTAAAAACTGTTGATATAGGCGAACCTTAATACATCCTCGTCGTCTTTTCTGACCACGTCGCAGTGCCGCTCCAGGACTATCTTATCTAAGGTAAGGGTCCCGGTTTTATCCGTGCAGAGCACATCCATCGCTCCGAAGTTCTGGATAGAATTCAGGCGTTTTACTATTACCTGTTTCTTAGACATCGCTATGGCGCCTTTGGAAAGATTTATCGCCACCAGCATCGGCAGCATTTCGGGGGTAAGCCCCACCGCCACAGCCAGCGAAAAAAGAAGGGCCTGGATGATATTGCCTTTGGAAAAAGCGTTTATGGCAAAGATGACCACCACTAAAATCACCATAAGCCGGACCATGAGCCAGGTGAATTTACGTATCCCTTTATCAAAACCGGTCTCAACCGCCATAGTGGACAGCCGGCGCGAGATCTCCCCGAATTGAGTGGCAAGGCCGGTCCTTATAACCACCCCCAATCCCGTCCCGCTTACTACGCTTGAGCCCATGAAAGCAATGTTCGTCAATTCGGATGCCGAATTGTTTTTCGGCTCAATGGCTTCGGCGTTTTTCTCTACCGGGAATGACTCCCCCGTCAATGAAGCCTGGTTAATGAACAGGTCCTTGCAGGAAATTATCCGCAGATCCGCCGGGATCATATCGCCGGCGAATAGATCGACGATATCCCCGGGGACGATCTCCCTTATTTTCAGCTCCATTGATCTGCCGTTACGATAAACCGTGGCGGTGGTGCGGACCATTTCGCTTAACTTCTCCGCTTCTTTACCGGCGCGGTATTCCTGTATAAACGAGAGGAAGACGCTTAAAGCCGCCATAAGTATGACTAATATGGCGCTTATTTTCTCCCCAAAGAACAAAGAGAAGGCGGCGATAATGAGAAGTACGATTACTAAAGGGTTAATAAATTTTGAAAGTATCTGGATCAGAATGGTTCGCTTCTTCTTCCTGGCGGGCTCGTTAAAACCGTATTCTTCGAGGCGTTTTTGAGCCTGCTCTTCGGAAAGCCCCTTGGCTGAGGTAGATAGCTTTTCAAAGATGGCCTGTTGGGAGCACGCCGCGTAATCAAAACCCATGCCCTGTAATTTTTTAGCGCCGTTTAATCTTGGTTTATTGTCCATGATCGGATTATTTTAAAGCTAAAGGGATTATTTTCAGGATTGCCCTGGTTTGGGATTTATGGCTTTTCCCACGGCTTCAAGCAGCTTGGCGTCATCAACCGGCTTGACTATATAATCTACGGCCCCGAACTTGTAGGCCTGATCTTTATCCATGCTCTGGTCTATTCCCGAGACTATTATCACCGGGATCTTCTTAGCGACGGGATCGTTGCCGAGCATATCGCGCGCATCCAGCCCGTTCACCTTGGGCATGATCAGGTCCAATAAGATGACATCCGGTTGAAAGTCGTGCACATATTTGATCGCGTCTTTAGCATCGGTCAAGATCATGACCTCGTAGTTGCCCATCCGCTCAAGCCGTATCTTGATCATCAAGGCAAATCCCTCTTCATCATCGATTATCATCACTCTTTTTTTATCCATGAGAGCGCCTCCTTAATTTAGTATATGGATTTAGTATATCACTGCTTTTTTCTATATTCAAGCAGCCATTTATCAAAACATTCGCGATAGGCGCGGTAAGAGGGCTTCCTGGAAAAACCCCAGCGCACCATGCCGAAATAATCTACCCCGTTGTTCCAGTGGTTCTTCGTATCCCGGAAAAAAGCCCAGAAAACCTTCTCGACATGCGGATTTTTCAATAGCTCTGTATAAACATCCTTGAGCCATTTTGCCTGCTGGCGCTCGGTAGGGTTTTTGCCCATCCACCAGTTATCCACTTTTAATCCCCTCTTTACCCCGGGGCAGCCGATCTCGGTGATCCAGATCTTTTTATTCCCGTCGCCATTGCGCTGCATTATATTATAGGCTAATTTCGGATAACTCGCCACCGCCTTGATCGAACCGGGATTCAACGGGCTTTCAAAAAAATGGATATTCAATATATCAAAATAATCTTTTGCCCCGTTATCGTAGAGCTTGTTGATGCTGCTCAGGCCGTTAGCGATCCCGCCGTTTAAGATCTTGCACTCCGGGTCGATCTGCTTGGCCGAGGCATAAACCTCTTTTAGCAAAACACAGTAAGATTTTAAACCATCCTGTTCTTTCCAGTAAGTGTAGGAATCCGGTTCATTCCAAAGCTCCCAGTATTTAACCTGCTCCTTATAGCGCCGGATAACTTTACTGGTGTAATTGATGAAAAGCTTATTATCTTTGGGAGGGCAGTTCCACTCTCCGCATTGAGAGGCCCAATCAGTAGAGTAATGCAAAATACCCAGGATATGTATTCCTTTGCTCCTGAGCAGCCGGACGATGCAGTCATATTTGGAAAAATCAAACTTACCCTCTTCCGGCTCAATATCACCCCATAAGAAATCAACCCTTACCCAGCCAACTCCGGCCTGCTGCATCAAAGAGATGGATTTTTCCAGCTCCAGATTACAGGAATATTTGTAATTGTTCCAGGAATGATTCCAGTGCAAGAATTCCAATACACCAAAGGGATTATCAAGGTTGCCTCTGGTTAAAGCCGCAGGATCGGATTTCATTTTATCACTGGACAACATTTCCCCCGCCTGTAAACCGGAGAAAGTTAACAAAATTACAGTCAGAAAAAAGATTATTTTATTCATGGGTTTTTTGTTCGATGTTGATGTAGTCGTCGAAATTCATCTGCTCACCCAGCTCCTGCTTGACCACCCTGATCCTGTCCGGGACATAGGGGTGGGTCTTGTAATATGACCGCTCCGTGGGCGGCATCCTGCGGTTTATATCCTGCAGTTTATTCAGAAAGGTTATCATGCCCCGCGGGTCATAACCGGCAAGCCTGGCGTAACGCGCGCCCAATTGATCCGCGAGCAGCTCATCCTCGCGGCCGTAGCCAAGGAGGAACTGGGTAAATGCGGTATCCGCGGCATTGCCTACGTCCCCTGAAACGGGAGAGACCGCCACCAGGAGCCGCAAAAGGGAGTAGCTTTGCAGGGCCTGGAGCTTCTTGATGCTGTGCCGGGCAACGATATGCCCTACCTCATGCGCCAGGATGCAGGCAAGTTCGTCATCATTGGAGATCTTATCCAATAATCCGGTGTTGACATAAACATAACCGCCGGGAAGAGAAACGGCATTCACCGTGTCGTCATCTAAAACCTGGAAATGATAGTCGATCTCCTTCCTGTCGCTGACTGCGGCTATCTTAGCGCCTATATCCTGCACCCGTTTAAGCTGTAAAGGGTCCCCGGAAAATTTATACTCCTTGGCCACCTGGCGGTCTATTGACTTACCCATCTTCACCTCTTGATCCGTGCTGTAATAGTATTTCTCCTCCTGTTTGGTGACCAGGTTATATTCGGTAGAGCAACCGGTTAAAATAAATAATATGCCTGCTGCCGCTAACAGCCCGAGCTTTTTAAAGATCAGATAGAGCTTCCTTAAAGGCAGGCCCACGACATTATAAAAACACCCGTCTATCCTCTTGATAAAGAACACCCCCTTGCCCTGGATATCAAAACTTCCGGCTTTATCCAAAGGAGAAACCTGTTTAAAATAATTATTTATCTCCCTGTCGCTTAGCTTATCCATATAGACCCTGGTTTTTTCATGTGCAAAGAGCAGCTTCTCCCTGCCTTTATCTTTTTTTATGACCGCCAGGCCCGTATAGAGCCACTGCGGCTTGCTGGATAATTTTTTAAGCATGCTGCGGGCTTCACTCATATTCCCGGGCTTGCCGAATATCTTATTCCCCTGCACGCAGATAGTGTCGGCGGAGATTATAATACCCTCCTTGACCCTGGCGGCAGCATCTTTTGCTTTGCTGCGGGCGTTATATTCTACCATCTGGCTGTAAGATAAACTCCCGCGGCTCTTCCTCTCTTTGATTTTAGGAGAAAGGACTTTAAATTTCAGGCCAAATTGCTCTAATAATTTCTTTCTGGCTTTAGATTTAGAGGCTAAATATATTTTCATCGCTTGCGCCTAAAGGGGACACTTCTCCGATTGGTTTCAGAAACATCCCTCGATTGGGTTCAGAAACGTCCCTAAGATAAGGCGGCGCTTTCGCCGGCAAGATAGCCGGTTGAGAAAGCTGCCTGAAGGTTAAATCCTCCGGTATCCGCGTCCACGTCGATCATCTCTCCGCAAAAATATAATCCTTTGACGAGGCGCGACTCCATAGTCCGCGGGTTGATATCCTTTAAACTCACTCCGCCGCGGGTGACCATAGCTTCTTCGATCGGCCTGGCACCGCTGATCTCCATACGAAAACCTTTGAGCAGGGAAACAATCCCCTCCCTTTCCTTCTGGGTGACCTGGCTGCATTTCTTATAGGTATCGGCCCCGGCTCTCTGCGCGAAAACCTCGATCAGGCGCAGCGGCAATAGTTCCTTCAATGTATTCTTGAGATTCTTTTTGGCGTTAAGCTTAAACTCCCGAAGCAGGCGGCTGTCCAATTGCTGGACTGATAAAGCCGGCTTTAGGTCAATCTCGGCAAAAACTTTCTCTCTCCGGACAAGTAAATCAACCACCCTGCCGCTTAAAGTAACCACTAACGGCCCGGATATTCCTGAGGCGGTAAAAATAAGCTCTCCTATATCGGAAACAATCCGGGTCTTCCCGCTTAAGAATTTGATCCTGATATTACGCAAGGCCAGGCCTTCAAGCTTGGCCGGATAATCCTCTTTTACCGTAAGCGGGACTAACCCCGGCAGTAAAGGTATTATCGCATGCCCCAGCTTTCCGGCAAGCCTTATGCCGGAGGAATCAGAGCCGGTAAAACTATAACTGGCGCCTCCGGTAGCCAATATCACCCGGTCAGCGGGGATCTCTTTGCCATTATCCAGGCGCACACCCCTGACCCTGCCTTCTACCGTCAGCAAATCCACCACTTTGCTCTTACAGATAACCTGCGCTCCGGACTTTTCAAGCTCTTTTTTCAACACATCAAGGATACTGGAGGAGCGGTCGGTTACCGGAAAAACGCGCATCTGGCGTTCGGTCTTAAGCTTTAATCCGCGTGACTGGAAGAAATCTATTAAGTCCCGGTTAAAGAATTTCTTAAAGGCATCCCTCAGGAAATCGCCGTTCCTGGAGAATTGTTTTA
>JAHFFQ010000108.1 GCA_023247875.1 Candidatus Omnitrophota bacterium
GAATAAAATCGTGTTTATCCCAAAATCCCCGGGCAGGAAGGCGTCTTTAAGCAAGCCGCACACAATTCCAAAAACCAGGGCGATCTTGAAATCTAAATAAAAAACAGCCGCGACAACAAAGATCAAAAGCAGATCAGGCCGGGCATTAAAAAAAACCAGGAATTCCGGCCAGGTCAATTGCAGCACAGCTAAGGCCATGACAGTCGCTAAAAGCAGCCATTTCTTCATGGAATAATAACCAGGAGTTCTTCGACCGCGGAACAATCTACGGCCGGCTTGATGATCGCGTAACGGTTAAGCCCGGAAAGATCACTCCCTATAGTGATGACCCTGCCCACCAACAGTCCCTTAGGATATGTCTGGCTTAACCCGGATGTGACTATCAGGTCGCCGCTAATGATATCGGCATCTTTAGGAAGATAGCGCATAATCAGGGTGGACCCGAGGGTCCCGTTGACCAACCCCTCCTGACGCGAGCGCTGCACGATACTGGAAACCCCAAGGCTTGGGTCATTGATCAACAGTATCTTGCTGGTGTTATCGCTGCACTCAACCACCCTGCCCAACAGACCCCGGGGGCTGATTAGGACCATCCCGCGCCTTATACCGTTATATTTTCCCTTATCAATAGTGGCGCTGGATGACCAGCTGTCGGGAGAGCGCGCAATGATCCTGGCGGGGACCAGGCGTAATCCGGATTTTTGCTTAAAACCAAGCAGGCTTTTAAGCCGTGTGTTCTCCAGATAAATTTCCCTGGAATCAAATAAACGCGAGCGCAAGGAATCCACAGCACTTTGCAATGTTTCTTTTTCAGCCATATTCCGGTGATAGAATATGATCCCCCCCATCTCGCGCTTGAGCAGGCTGGCCAAGGATAGCTGCGGCTTAAAAGTTTTTTGCAGTGGATTTTTAAGATGGATAAGGGAGTAGGATAAAAGTAGTACCGAGGCAACAACTATAAGCTGAATTAAGGTTTTGCGGGATAACTTAAGCACATTTACTTAATGGCGGTCAGGTGGCGGAATTAACTACGCACTTCCGTTTTAACCGATACGGTAACCTTTTTAAGGTACTGTATCTCGCTAAGCACACGTCCGGTCCCATTGGCAACGGCGGTGATCGGGTCTTCGCTTATATGCACCGGCAGGCCGGTCTCTTCGGAAATCAACTTATCCAAACCCCTTAAAAGGGAACCGCCACCGGCCATGACAATGCCGTGGTCGATAAGGTCTGCGGCTAACTCCGGAGGGGTCCTCTCTAAAGACATTTTCGTAACTTCAAGTATGGCGCGTAACGGTTCCTGCAGGGATTCACGGATCTCTTCGCTGGTTATGGTCACGGTCTTCGGCAGCCCTGCGACCAGGTCCCTGCCCTTGACCTCCATGCTCATCTCTTCTTCCAACGGATAAGCCGAGCCGATTTTTATCTTGATATCTTCAGCTGTGCGCTCCCCAACCATAAGGTTATAGGTTTTCTTGAGGTATTCAATGACCGCCTCATTCATCTCATCCCCGCCGATACGGATAGACTTTGAAAAAACTACTCCCGCTAACGAGATCACGGCGATCTCGGTGGTCCCGCCGCCAATATCTATGATCATATTACCGATAGGCTCCTGAATGGGCAGCCCCACTCCGATAGCCGCGGCAATCGGCTCTTCGATCAGGAAAACCTCACGGGCGCCGGCGCGCTCCGCGGAATCCTTCACCGCGCGCTTCTCAACCTCCGTAATCCCGGAAGGTATGGCAATGACGATCCTGGGCCTGACCAATACCCTGCGGTGGTGCACCTTTTTGATAAAATAACGCAGCATGGCTTCGGTGATCTCAAAATCAGCGATAACCCCATCCTTCATCGGCCGGATGGCGATAATATTACCCGGGGTGCGGCCGAGCATGCGCTTGGCTTCTTCCCCTACGGCCAAAACATGCGAGGTCCCGCGCTCAATAGCCACAACCGAAGGCTCGCAGAGGACAACCCCTTCCCCCTTGACAAAAACCAGGGTCGTGGCAGTTCCCAGGTCAATCCCCATATCATTGGAAAAAAGCCCTAAAATAAAATTAAACGCTCTCGTTAACTGATGCTTGAATTTACCCATATTATCTCCAGTTAAGTCAGTAGGGGAATTCTAACAGAGTTTAAAGTCTATGTCAAATAAAAAGTTAATGACGGTATAGGTTACGGGGCCCAAAAGGCGACGTAACCTATATGCCGGAATTAATCCCCGCGCTTTTTGCGGGGATATGCGCATAATTTACCTTCTAACAAAGTGTTTAATATGGTCAGAAACCCGGGAAAAGACTTGTTGATGCAGCTGAGATCATCGATCTCCGACTTGCCTTCTGCCGCCAAAGCAGCTACCACCATGCTCATGGCTGTGCGATGATCCCCGAAACTCTTTAGCTTTGCTCCTTTAAGCCTTGCTTTGCCGTTTATAACGATCTTCTCCCCGCCTCGTGATTTAAACACCCGGATATCCGCTCCCATGCGTTTTAAATTCCAGAGCATAGAATTGATCCGGTCAGTCTCCTTGACCCTTAATTCCCCGGCACCTTTTATTACAGTGCGGCCGCCGGCAAAACAGGCGGCGACCATAAAAACAGGCAGCTCATCAATCAGGGCAGGGATTTTTTCGTGGCTGACTACTGTGCCTTTCAGGCTGCTGCCGGTTACTATAAGATCGCCGGCCGGCTCAAAGCCCGGCAATCCTTTCCTTTTAGAATATACTATCTTTATTTTCGCCCCCATCCTTTTAAGGGCATTGATTATCCCGCTTCTTCCGGGATTAAGGCCGGTGCTCCTGATGGTAACATGAGAACCGGGAATAATCGAAGCCAAAACCAGGAAAAAAGCCGCCGAGGAAATATCCCCGGGGATATAAATCTCTCCGGGGCTGGTTAACTCTTTACCGGGGTTTAAGGTTATGCTGTTGCCGTTTACGCTAATCTTGGCACCAAAGGCCTTAAGCATCCGTTCGGTATGGTCGCGTGTCTTGACAGGCTCAATAACCCGCGTTTTTCCTTCAGCGGATAACCCTGCCAGGAGGATCGCGCCTTTAACCTGAGCCGAAGCAACCGGCAGGCGGTAAGAGATACCCTTAAGTCTGTTTCCGGAAATTACAATGGGTGGGTATTCATCATGGCCCCTATTTTTTGCGGTTATCTGCGCGCCCATCATCCGCAAAGGAATATTCACCCTGGCCATCGGCCTGGCTGAAAGATATTTACCGGCAACCAGCCGGGTTTGAAAATCCTGCCCGGCTAATACCCCCAAGAGCAAGCGGATGGTCGTTCCGGAGTTAGCCATGAACAAAGGTTTTTTGGGTCCAAGTAAGCCACGAGGGGGGAGTCCCCGGACTAAAACCCCTTTATTGCTGCGCGATATCTTTACCCCCAAAGCAGCCAAAGCGCCTAAGGTAGCAAGAATATCCCCGGAAAAGGGAAAATTTTTTATAATTGTTTTGCCGCGGCTTAAAGCGCTTATGATCAGCGCCCGATGGGTTATGGATTTGTCTCCGGGGAGATTGATTTTACCGCCGGGGGTAGAGTGCTCTTTTATGACAAAAGGCCTCATTTCGCCTTTTGCGCTACCTTATCATTTTCGCCTATTATATTTTTCAGATCTTCGGAGAAACCGGCGGCGGCCATCGACTCATGCACCTTCTCCACTTTTAATTCGCCGATAACCTTGCCCCCGCGATACACCAGGAACACATCATCTGTTTTTACGCCATCCTTAGAGCCTAAATTGATCACCGCGAAATTATAATCCTTGTTCACCACCATAACCTTGCCTTCGAGCGTCTTTTCTTTTGAAGCTTCCGATTTTTTCTCAGCCTTTGAAAGCATAGAGGCCGGTTTCTCCTGCAGCACTTCACTGTTAACCACTACCTTGCCCAATTCCACCCCATTCGAGCCGGACTCAAGCTCTTTGAGCTTAGCTTCAAGTTCATCCTTCTGCTGTTGAATAACTTTAACCTGCTCCTTAATTTTCTTGCCTTCAGTGCTAGCCAGATTAAGCTTATCTTCTAAATCCTGGCGCAATGTTTTCTGCTTCTCAAGGTCTGCCTTAAGCTGTTCCAATTTATTTGATGCCTCAAGCCGCGATGATTTTTCCTGAGCCAGATCCTTGCTCAAAGTATCTATCTGCCCTTTGACCTCCTGCAGCTCAAGCTGTAAGCGAGTGACTGTTTTCTTGGCATCTTCAAGTTTGGCTTCGGTTGCGCGTTGACGGCTGGTTAATTCATCAACCTGGGCCTGCAAACGGATACTTTTTGCATGTTCATTTTGATAGGAATAGAATGCGCCCGCGGCAATCGCGAAAGAAATAACCAGTAGGCCTCCGAATATCAATATGCCTGCCTTACGATTCATTTTGCCTCCTTGCGATAGTTTTTTATGCTTTATTACCCATTAATATAACATCAGTTAGGTAAAAATCAAGCACTTTATAGTTTTTATTCAGCGCAGTCCTGCCGAGTTTACGGGGCGGGACAAGAACCTCAAAGATTATTTTTAATGAAATCCCGGAACTCCGGGGGCAGGGGACTTACGAAGTTCACTAATTTTCCTGTCGCAGGATGCAGGAAACCGATCTCCTGCGCGTGTAAAGCCAGGCGCGGGAAAAAGCCGGGCTTCCCATACTTGGTATCCCCCAGAATTGGATGGCCCAGAGACGCAAGATGAACCCTCAGCTGGTGCGTCCTTCCGGTAAAAGGCCTTAATTCAAGCAGAGAAAAATCCTTGCCCCTTTTTAAAGTACGGTAATGCGTCTTGGCATATTTGGAATTTTCCGTGAAGCTCACCGCCATATTTTTTCTTTTTAACGGGTGCCTGCCGATAGGCAGCTCGATAATATCCTCATCAAATTCGGTCCGGCCCATGACTATGGCGATATATTTACGCTGGATACTGTGCTGGGCGAATTGGCGGGATAATTTCAAGTGGCTGTCATTATTCTTGGCGATAACCAAAAGTCCGCTGGTTTCCTTATCCAGGCGGTGCACGATACCGGGACGGTTCTTATTAGTATCGGAAAGCTGTTTAAAACGGCTTAGCAGGGCGTTGACCAGGGTATGTTCGCGGTTACCCGGAGCAGGATGCACCACCAGGCCTGCCTGTTTATTGATGACCGCCAGGTCATCGTCTTCATAAATTACCTCAAGGGGGATCTCTTCGGCTTCTATCCTGGCAGATTCCTTTTCCGGAAATATTACCCGGATCTCCTGTCCCGTCTTTACCTTACGATTGGGTTTATCAGCGACGGATGAATCCAGGAAGACCCTGCCCTGGAGGATAAAGTTCTGGATATTCGTGCGCGAGAGCCCCAGATTATTA
>JAHFFQ010000003.1 GCA_023247875.1 Candidatus Omnitrophota bacterium
TGCCTAAGGATAATCCCAAAGAGCAGTTTGCTTACGCCAAATCATTTTATGACAATAAGAAGTATGAGGAGGCCAAGCGTGAATTCCGCAAGCTGCTTAAGGCCTATCCTAAATCAGCAGAAGCCGCCGAGGCACAGTATTACCTTGGCCTGACCGAAGAGGAGCAGGGTAAATTATATGAAGCTTATCAGGCGTATCAGATGGTGATCGATAAATACCCTTTTTCCGAGCGTATCCAGGAGGTTATCGCACGGGAGTATAAGATCGCCGAGAAATTCATGGCAGGGGAAAAGCGTAAAGCCTTAGGGTTAACCCTGCCAGTGGAGAATCCGGCGATCGAGATATTCGGCAAAGTAGTGGAAAACTCTACATACGGCCCCTTGGCTCCCAAAGCGCAGTATAAGTTAGGCCTGGTCTTAAAGGGTCTGCTGCGCTATTATGAAGCGGAGGAAGAGTTCAGCAAAGTAGTTTCGCGCTACCCGGACAGCGAATGGGCGGCCGCGGCGAAATTCCAAATCGCCTCTTGCCGGGCCAGTCTCTCCAAGGGACCTGCTTATGACCAAGGGGCTGCACAGGAGGCAAAGGAGAAGTTCGAGGAGTTTGTAAAAGAGCATCCCGATGCCGTGCTCTCCCTTGATGCTGAAAAGAATATCAACAGCATAAGGGAGAAGGAGGCGGAGGCCTCTTTTAATATCGCCCAGTTCTATGAGAAACAAAAGGTTTTTGATTCAGCCAGGATATATTATAAGGATATAATGGATAATTACGCAGATAGCCCATGGGCTGCTCAAGCTGCGGCAAGATTGCAGATAATGGAGCGTAAAAATGAAAAACAGAAATAGGTTCGGTTTCTTGCTATCCTTAACTACTATATGCTACCTGCTGACTACTGCCTTATGCGGTTGCGGCTACACCACCCGCTCCATGCTTTCCGGGAAATACCGGACAATTTACATCACCCCTTTCTTGAATAAAGTGGATATAACCCAGGAGTCCTACTCCGAGAATAAATACCGTATTTACCGGCCCATGCTTGAGACGGATATTACCAGGAGGGTGGTTAACAAATACCTTTTTGACGGGAACCTTAAGCCGGTTAAGGAAGAATTGGCTGATCTTGTGCTTAAAGGGGAGCTGGTTGAGTACCGTAAGGACCCCCTAAGCTATGATGCCAACAATACCGATGTTACCGAATACCGCATTAATGTTTATGTTAATTTAAGCCTCTGGGACAGGAAGGAAAACAAGCTCGTCTGGGAGGAGAACCGGTTTAACGGCAACTACTCTTATTTTGTTAGGACTTCAACGATAAATCCGGGGGATAATGTAGTCGTGGTATCTGAGAATACAGCAGTAAATAATGCGATTGAGGATCTTGCCCGCCGCATCGTCGAGCGCACAGTTGAGCAATGGTAATATGGTCTACTTACTTATCGGCCAGGATATCCAGGCCAAAGAAGCCCAGCTCCAGAAAATAAAACAGGAATTCCTTCCCAAAGAGCTGCAGGATTTTAACTCCGACACATTATACGCCAAAGAAACGACCTTAAAAGAGATCCAGGAGAGGTGCTTACGCCTTCCGCTAAAAAGCGCGATGAGAATCATTGTCATTAAGGATGCCCAATCCCTGGATGAAGCCTCCCGGGATTTTCTTGGCGCCTATTGCAGGCAGGCACATAAAGAATTGATCCTGGTGCTGGATTTCGAACGCTATGATTATAGGGATAGGTTTATCAGGGATATGCAGGCCTGCGCGACAATAATGCGTTTCCGGGAAACAACCAATCCCGATGCGTTTGCCCTGGCGCGTCAGATCGAATCCAGAAAGGCCGATCCTGCCCTGCGGCTGTTGAACCAGCTGTTAAATAATGGAGAGGCCCCTGAGCGTATATTAGGGGGGCTGCGTTATGCCTGGGAGAAGAATAATCTGGGGACTCAGGAGGCGCGGAGGATGCTTAAGCTGCTTTTGGCCTGCGATATAGAAATAAAAACAGGCAGGTTGAAGCCTGCCTGCGCGCTGGAAAAATTGATCGTCAGCTTATGCTGCCTTGCTCAACCGCCGCGTTAAGCGTGATTTTCTGCGGTTAGCCGTAGCCGGGTGGATGATATTTTTTTTCGCTGCTTTGTCCAACTGCGAGAATACTTTGGCGATGAATGTTTTTGCCTCCGTGACGTTTTTCTCGGATAGCAATTCCTGGAATTTCTTGATCGCCTTTTTAAGCTGCTGCTTGATCTTAAGGTTACGGGTATGTTTTCTTTTATTCACGCGGTTGCTTTTTAATGATGTTCTGCGCCTGGGCATATATTCTCCTTAGTCTTTGTGGTGAGCGATTTTCTTGATTTCAATATTAATAGCATAATTAATAATCCATGTCAACAGGCAAATATCCGTTAGGCACTCAAAATCACGCGGTAGCCCGCTCGGCCGCTGTTATTGGCCTGGCTACCCTTGCCTCGCGCATCTTGGGCTTCATCAGGGATGTGGTTATTGCCAGGTTATTCGGGATTTACATCTACGCCCAGGCCTTTGTGATCGCTTTCCGCATACCCAATCTCTTCCGGGACTTGGTGGCCGAAGGCGCGGCAAATGCCGCTATAGTCCCGGTCTTAAGCGAATACAGCGTTAAACGCTCAAAGGAGGAGTTCTGGGAGCTGGCTAATATCCTGCTTAACCTGCTGCTGGTCATCCTCAGCGTAATAACTATCCTGGGTATAATATTTTCCCCCCTGCTTGTGCGCCTGATCGCCCCGGGTTTTATCAGCTCACCGGAGAAGCTGGAAGCGACCATCCGCCTGAACCGGATCATCTTTCCCTATATCCTGCTTATCGGTTTGAGCGCCTACGCCACAGCCATGCTTAATTCTTTAAAGAATTTCGCTGTTTCGGCATTTGCTCCCTGCCTTTTGAATATATCCATAATTATTTTTGCTTTATTGTTTGGAGAAGGGATAAAGGGGTTGGCCAGCGGTATTCTGGCAGGAGGCCTCCTGCAGCTGGCGATCCAGGTCCCGGTTTTATATAAAAAAGGTTTTTATCCAAAGCTTGTTTTACATTTTAATCATCCCGGCGTAATCCAGGTGGGTAAATTGATGCTGCCCAGGTTAGCCAGCTCAAGCATCTATCAGCTGAACAACTTCGTGGATTCTATCTTTGGCTCATTGGCCGCGATTGTCGGGGATGGGGGGGTGGCGGTGCTCTATTTTTCCTATAGGCTTATCCAGTTCCCCATAGGTATTTTCAGCAATGCCCTTGCCCAGGCGATCCTGCCAACTTTTTCTACGCAGGCATTAGAGGATAACCGGGAGAGCCTTAAAACTACCCTTTCCTGGGGCTTACGCGTGGTATTCTTTGTGATGCTGCCGATGACCGCGGTCTTTATGGTCTTAGCCGGACCCCTGGTATTTACACTTTTTGGCGGAGGCAAATTCGACCTGGACTCAGGGATGCTCACCTCCAACGCCCTCTTTTTTTACAGCATAGGTTTATGCGCTTACGCAGGCACAAAGATATTACAGTGCTGTTTTTTTGCGCTTAAGGATACGGTTACCCCGGCGAAAATCGCCTTTTTGGCGCTGATCTTGAATATTGTGTTTAATGCGGCATTGATGTTCCCGCTTAAAATAGGGGGCCTGGCCCTGGCCACGTCTATTTCAGGGATAATTTCATTTTTATTTTTATTCTTCATTCTTAAATCCAGGCTGGCTGGTTTTGGTGAGCATAAAATATTGCCGGCCTTCCTGCGCATGCTGGCGGCGGCCTTTTGCACGGCAGCGGTATGTTTTCTGGTCAATCGTGCCTTGAATCTCTGGTGGGCATTATTTTGCGGAGCGCTCTCCTATATCATCTTTTGTTATATTTTCAGGGTAAAGGAACTTAAAGAACTTGCAGCATGGATAAGCAGAAAACTTTAAAAGAGAATATTTTATCCGCTCCCGACAGCCCGGGGGTTTACCTGATAAAAGATAAGGCCGGCAAGATAATCTATATCGGCAAGGCAAAGTCTTTGAAGAAACGCCTGGGCAGCTATTTGGGAGGCGGCCTTGAAGCCAAGGCTGCGGCTATGGTATCAAACGCCCTGGGTATAGAATGCAGGCTCACCCAGACAGAGGGCTTGGCACTCTTGCTTGAGGCCGCTCTTATACATAAATATGAGCCGAGATACAACGTGGCTTTGCGTGATGATAAGAGCTTCCCTTTTGTAAAGATAACCGACGAGGAATTTCCCGCTGTTTGCATGACCCGTAAAGTAGGGACCGATACCGGCCGTTATTTCGGCCCTTACACAAATGCCAAATTACTCCGCCAGGCCTTAAAAGTGGTCCGTAAATATTTTCCTTATCGCTCTTGCAAGAAGATGCCGCGCTCGCCCTGTATCTATTACAGGATAGGGCTATCTCCGGCGCCGTGCGCGGGGAAAATCAATAAAGCCGAGTACGCCAGGACTATAAAGAGCATAAGCTTGATTTTAGAAGGCAAAAGCGAGAACCTGATAAAGAAATTAACCAAAGAGATGCATTTGGCCGCAACGCAGCGTAAGTTCGAGGAGGCAGCGGCTTTGCGGGATAAAATACTTTCTTTAAGCAGCTTAGGAGCCGAATATCATATCCCCCAAGCAGCTTTAAGCGATTTAAAAGAGCTCCTCGGCCTTAAGCGCCTGCCTATGCGCATCGAGGGATTTGATGTCTCGAATATTTACGGTAAAGAGGCTTGCGCCTCATTGGTCTCTTTTTATGACGCCAGGCCTGATAAGGACAATTACCGCAGGTTCCGTATCAGGGCGGTAAAGGGCATTGATGACTACGCCATGACCAGGGAAGCGGTGGCCAGGCGCTATTCCAGATTGATTAAAGAGGGCCTTCCCTTGCCGGATTTGATCCTCATTGACGGCGGAAGAGCTCACCTGTTGGCCGGCCAAAGAGAGCTTATGAAATTGGGCCTGAAAGCCCCTCTTGTAAGTATTGCCAAAGAAGAGGAAAATATATATACTACCGCTAGGATTAAGCCTTTAAGGTTAAACCACGATACACCGGCTTTGAATTTGATCCGCAGGGTGCGTAACGAAGCGCACAGGTTTGCGCTTTCCTATCACCATATTCTGAGAAGGAAAATATTGATCGGCAGATGACCCCTTTCGCTAAAAAAGTTTACAAAGCTGTTTTAAGTATCCCATTGGGCCAGGCGCGCAGCTATAAGTGGGTAGCGCAGAAGGCCGGCTCACCCGGTGCCTTTCGGGCAGTGGGACAGATCTTAAAACGCAATCCTTACCCCTTGATCATCCCCTGCCACCGGGTAATAAAGAATGATAAAGAAACAGGCGGGTATGCCTTTGGCGTAAAACAAAAAATTATTTTATTGAAGCTGGAGAAGGAACTGGCAAAATGCTTGCTTTCCAGAGGGTAAGAAGTTTTCTATTTTATTTAAGCCTGCTTATATTTTTCGCGGGGCTCCCTTTTATCCTGCTTTTTGCATTAGGGTATAAATTCGATCCGGCTACCTTTAAGCTTGTGAAAACCGGGTTGATCTATGTAAAGACCCAGCCCGATGGAGCAAGTATATATCTTAATAATAAACTTACCCCCGGCAAAAGCCCCTCCAGCATCCAGGAGCTCCTCCCCGGGTCTTATAAGATGACGTTGGAATTAGCGCAGTATTATCCCTGGAAAGGGGAGGTCAGTGTAGAGGCAGGCAAGGTAAGCCGGCTGGACAAGATCATTCTTTTTCCTTTAACCCCGGACCTGGAGCAGCTGAATCAGGAGAAGTTTTCTTCTTTTTATCTTGATGCCGAGAGCGGCCTGATCTATTATCTTAACCGGAAGAATGGCATTGTTTACAGGTCGAACCTTGAGGGGAGCAACTTTGAGGATATCGCCAGCCTCCCGGAAGATTTCTCAGAGATCAAGGAGTGGGGGGTTTCTCCGGATAAAACCAAGCTGTTTATTTTTTCCCCCCGCCTGATCGCCGTGATCTTTTTTGAGGGAGCGAATAATTATGAATATACGGATTCTCCCGTGTTCCTGGATTACCCGGGGGAGAGGATAATCCAGGCCTACTGGCATTCGGACAGCTACCACCTGGTAGTAATAACTAATAAGCACGTCGGGGTAATTGAATCCAGGACAGGCGCTATAGCCGTCAGCCTGGTAGAGTTGAGCAAGGAGAACACGGCATCTTATTACGATAATAAACGCGATATTCTTTATTTCAGCGACAGCCAGCAGAGTGCCGATGGCACTATATATAATAATCTCTACAGGCTAAAGTTAAACACCGACCTCTATTTGCTGGAAAGGCTGACGGGGAAAAAGCCAAATGAATAAGGCAAAGTTTTTTAAGCGTACTTTTGAGATCATCCCCGGAGGATTATCCTGGGGGATAATCCTGTCGCTTATCTTCTTGTCGGTTGTGTATCCGGTAGCCAGCGCAGTCCTTATCATCACCTTTGATTTCTATTGGATCATCCGCACGGTTTATTTAACTACGCTTTTGATTATGGCCCACCACCGTCTCTCCAAGGAGAAGAACAAGGATTGGCTGGAGAGTTGTTTTAATCTGCCCAAAGAGAAGGATTGGAGCCACCTGTATCAATTAGTAATATTCCCGGTTTATAATGAAGGTCCTGAGGTCCTGCGGCCATCTTTAGCGGCATTGAAGGCGACGCATTATCCGAAAGAAAAGATCATCGTAGTCATGGCTTTTGAAGAGAGGAACAAGCTGGCGCATGAGAACGCCTTGATCTTGGAAAAAGAGTTTAAGCCGGGATTCGGGGCGTATTTATCCACCTTTCATCCCGACGGCTTGCCCGGAGAAAGCCGCACGAAAGGTGCTAATTCCACCTGGGCGGCTAAAGCTGCCAGGGGGTATATAGATGGCCGGAAGATCGCTTACAAAGATGTGCTTATTTCCTGCTTTGACGCGGATACCTGCGTTGAGCCGGAGTATTTCGGATGCCTGAGCTACCATTTTCTGACCTCTGATAAACCGCATCAGGCCAGTTATCAACCCATGCCGGTTTACAACAATAATATCTGGCAGGCCCCTTCTTTTGCCAGGCTGGTGGAGATCAGCGGTTCATTCTGCCAGATGATCGAGAGTATGCGCCTGGAGAAGTTCGTTACTTTCTCCAGCCACAGTATGAGCTTTAAGACTTTAGTTGAGATTGATTACTGGCCCGTGGATATGATCTCCGATGACTCGGTGATCTATTGGAAGGGATTCCTGCATTATAACGGGGATTACCGCGTGGTCCCCTTGTACATTACCGTTTCCATGGATGTGGCTTACTCAAGCAATATCTGGCGAACCACGCTTGTGCAGTATAAACAGAAGAGAAGGTGGGCCTGGGGCGTGGAGAATTTTGCTTTTGTAGCCTTGGGTTTCTTAAAGAACAGGAATATCCCTTTGACCAGAAAATTAAGAAGATTATTCCATCTTTTGGAGAGCCATGTTACCTGGGCGGTCTGGGCGGTCATCCTGGTACTTATCGGGCCGCTTCCCATACTTTTTGGCGGGGCCTTCTTTAGCTCAATGTCCATTGCTTATAACCTTCCGAAAATTACCGGCTTGTTGTTCAATTTTACCCTCTTGACCAGCATTACCTGGATATTCTTAAGTTGGGCGATCTTGCCGCCGAGGCCCAGGGGGATCAGTTGGTTCAAGAATATAATCCTGGTTTTAGAATGGGTTTTTGTTCCATTCTTGATACTTGTCCTTGGTTCTACTCCCGCGCTGGATGCCCAAACCCGGCTTATGTTTGCCAGATATATGGAATTTAATCCTACACTAAAAGGGAATAAAGTGTTATAATTAAGAAAATAATTCGCCAAGGGGGTAAGATGGATATAAAGAAATTATTGCAGGAGATGATAAACAGGGACGCGTCGGATCTTTTTTACCGGGCAGGCGGCACCCCGCGCCTCAGGGTTGACGGCAAGATTATCTCGGTAGATGACAAACCCTTGACCGTAGAGGATGTTAAGCTTGCCATGGAGCAGCTGACCAATGAAAAGCAGCGCGATTCCTTTACCAAGACGATGGATGTGGATTTTGCAGTATATATCAAAGAGCTCTCCCGGCGGTTCCGGGTGAGCATATTTATGCAAAGGAATTGGCCATCTCTGGTTATCAGGAATGTGCGTAATAATATCTCAAGCTTTGAAGAATTGAACCTTCCGGCCGACATATTAAGGAAGCTTTCCATGGAGACCCGGGGTTTGGTGCTTTTAACCGGCAGTATGGGCAGCGGCAAATCCCGGACCATTGCCAGCATGATCGAATATATCAATAATAACGCCAAAAAGCATATCCTGACTGCCGAGGAGCCGATCGAATTTACCTTTGAAGATAAGCTGTCAATTATCAACCAGCGGGAGCTGGGGATTGACGTTTCTTCCTATCCCACTGCTTTGCGCACCTTTACCCTGCAGAGCCCGGATATTATCTTTATCGGGAATATCCGCGATTATGAGACCGTCTCAAGCGCCATGGCCGCCGCCGAAACCGGGGTCCTGGTTTTAAGCACCCTGCACACGATAAATGCCTCCCAGACCGTGGAGAGGTTGATTAACCTTTTTCAGCCACACCAGCATCAAGAGGTCAGGAACCAGCTGGCTACTTTGCTAAAAGGGGTGATTTCCCTGCGGTTGGTCCCTACTAAGGACGGCACAGGCCGCATCCCTGCCTGTGAGGTTATGGTTTTGACCCCGACGATCAGCCGGCTTATCCGTGAAGGGAAAATCTGGGAGATTCCCCAGTTCATTGAGGATGGCGCGTTATTTGGTATGCAGTCATTCAATCAGTCTCTGGTTAAGCTGGTGCGCCAGGGTAAGATCACCGAGGAGGAGGCCGCGCTGGCCTCGGATAACCGCGATGAATTCCTGCTGACGCTTAAGGGAATAAGAAAATCGTAACACCCCGCGCTAAAGGCACCCGACGCTAATAGGTATTGCGTCGGTGTGCGCTAGGGAAGCGCAGTGTGCCCGTGTGGGCTAGGAGATAATCATGCTTGAAGAGATTGGAACTAAACTTGTTGATATCGGGATAACCATCGAAAATTTAAGAGGTTATCTTTGACGTTGAAAATAAAAAGCGCCTGGCAGACGATCTATCCAGCCAAATGTCCGCGCCGGGATTCTGGGATAACGCAGAACACTCTACAAAAATAGTCAGGGAATTAAAATCCCTCAGGGCGGTTGTTGAGCCCTGGGAGTTGGCTTATAGGAAATACCAGGAGCTTAAGGAGCTCACCCCCCTGGTTAAAGAGGATGATAAAGAGCTGCTCCTGGATTTAAAGAGCAATACCGACAGCCTCCTTGGCATTATAGATAAACTGGAGTTTCAGGTGCTTTTAGGGGGCAAGCTTGATAAAAATAGCGCGATTTTAAGTATTAATGCCGGGGCAGGCGGCACAGAGTCCTGCGATTGGGCGGGGATGCTCTTTCGGATGTACAGCCGCTTCAGCCAAAGCCGCGGATACACGGTCAAAACAATCGATATCCTCCCCGGAGAGGAGGCAGGGATAAAGAATATTACTGCCCTGATCGAGGGGGATTATGCTTACGGTTATTTAAAGACAGAGCGGGGCGTGCATCGCCTCGTGCGCATCTCCCCTTTTGACGCCAATAAGCGCAGGCATACTTCTTTTGCTTCGGTAGATGTGATACCGGAGATCGAAGAGGATCTAGATATCCAACTGGATGAGAAAGATCTGCGCATCGACGTATTTCGTTCTAAGGGCGCCGGAGGCCAAAGCGTTAACACCACGGATTCAGCGGTAAGGATCACCCATATACCCACGGGGATTGTCGCGCAGTGCCAGAATGAACGTTCGCAGCACCAGAACAAGCAGACCGCTTTAAAAATACTTAAAGGCCGTCTTTACCAGGCCCAGGCAGTGAAAAAAGAGGAAGAGTTAAAGTTGCAGGGCCAGGAAAAGAAGAAGATCGAATGGGGCAGCCAGATCCGTTCTTATGTCCTGCATCCCTACCATTTAGTCAAGGATCACCGTACAGATCTTGAAACTGGGGATGCTCAAAAGGTTTTAGACGGCGACTTGGATGAATTTATCGAGGCCTTTCTAAGGTTCAGCGCAAAATAACAGGAATAGTATGTAAAAACATGAGGTGCTCGTGTTAGGGTTGATCAAGAAAGTAATGCTTAATAATAAGCAGGGAGCTATCAGGAAAAAGTTCCCCGGATTAAATATAGTTTTACATTCCGAGATGCCCAGTCCGTCGATGAATAAGATGGTTGAGGTAGCCGGACTGGTTAATTCGGTGAATTCTTATGAAAGCAGGATGCAGGCGCTTAGCGACGAACAGCTTCGTTCCAAGACGGATGAGTTCAGGCGGCATTTAAGCGTCAAATCCGGACAATTCACTCAGGAGTTGGAGGATCTGCGCCAGGCTATGCTTTCAGTGGCCATGCCCGAAGAAAAGGAAAAATTAAAAGAGAAGCTGAAAAATTGCCGTAACAGGGTCTTTAGCGATATCCTGCCGGAGGCCTTTGCCGTTGTCAGGGAGGCATCGCGCCGCGCAATCGGCTTAAGACATTTTGATGTGCAGATCGCAGGAGGCATTATTCTACATGAAGGCAGGATCGCGGAGATGTCTACCGGCGAAGGGAAGACCCTGGTTGCCACCCTCGCCGCTTATCTTAATGCCTTATTGGGCAAAGGTGTGCATATCGTTACAGTTAATGATTACCTGGCCCGGCGCGACCGTGAATGGATGGGGCCGATCTATGAATTCCTGGGGCTCTCCGTCGGCACTATCCAGCATGATATGTCCGACCGGGAAAGAAAGCTTGCCTATGCCTGTGACATAACCTACGGCACCAACAATGAGTTTGGTTTTGATTATCTGCGTGATAATATGAAATACTCCGTGGATGAGCTGGCGCAGAGGCCTTTTTATTATGCCATAGTTGATGAAGTTGATTCCATCCTGATCGATGAGGCGCGCACCCCGCTGATCATCTCCGGCCCGGCTGAGGAATCCACGGAGAAGTATTATACCGCCAAGAAAATAGTTGAGCAGTTAAACGGCCGCCGGGTAACCGAGAACGATGAGATTGACGCCAAATACAAAGGCCTGGATCTAGGTAAAGGGTTTGATTATGTGGCGGATGAAAAGGCCCAGACAGTTGCCTTAACCGAAGAGGGGGAGTTGAAGGCATCCCGGCTTTGGGGGGTTGATACGTTGCATACCTTAGAGAGCATCGAATACAGGCATCACACTATCCAGGCCTTGCGGGCCAAGGAATTCTTCCAGCGTGACGTGGATTATGTGATTAAAGACGGCCAGGTGATTATCGTGGATGAATTTACCGGCAGGCTTATGCCCGGCAGGCGCTGGTCAGACGGCCTGCACCAGGCAGTGGAATCCAAAGAGGGCTTGAAAATTGAGAGGGAGAATCAGACCCTGGCAACCGTAACCTTCCAGAATTATTTCCGCATGTATGAAAAATTAGCCGGGATGACCGGAACCGCGTTCACCGAGTCCAATGAATTTAAAAGCATTTATCAGCTGGATGTGGTTGTTTTGCCTACAAACCGTCCCCTTGTGCGTAAGAACTGTCCTGACCGCATCTATAAGACCGAAAAAGAGAAGTTTAGCGCCGTAGTCGAAGAGATTGTTGAATTATATAATTCAGGCAGGCCGGTACTTGTTGGAACGATCACCATCGATAAATCTGAACATCTTTCCGAGTTGCTTAAGCGCCGGGGCATACCCCACCAGGTATTGAACGCCAAATATCATGAGCTGGAGGCGCAGATCATTGCCCAGGCCGGAAGGTATAAAGGGGTGACTATCGCCACGAATATGGCCGGCCGCGGTACGGATATACTCTTGGGCGGCAATCCTGACTTCATTGCCAAAAACGTGGCCAAACAGAAGTTAAATCCCGCGGACCGGAATTATGCCGAAGAATACCAGATGACCCTCAGGAAATATAAATCAGAGGCTCAAGCCGAGCATGATAAAGTGGTAGGGTTGGACGGCCTGCATATTTTGGGCACAGAGCGGCATGAGGCGCGGCGTATTGACAACCAGTTGCGCGGAAGGAGCGGCCGGCAGGGTGACCCGGGCTCTTCGCGTTTTTATGTTTCATTAAAGGATGACCTGATGCGGCTCTTTGGTTCGGAGAGGATCATAGGATTAATGGATAAATTAGGTTTAGAGGAGGGCCAGGTTATCGAGCATCCCTGGGTGACCGGCTCCATCGAGATCGCCCAGCGCAGGGTTGAACAGCATAATTTTGAGATCAGGAAGCAGCTTTTGGAATATGATAATGTAATGAACAAGCAGCGGGAGATCATCTACGGCCAGCGCCTGCAGATCCTGGAGGGATTTTCCTTAAAAGAAAACATCATTGAGATCATTGATAAGCTTGCCGGGGAGTACCTGCAAATTTACCGTCAGGCGCATTCATCCGAGGTAGATACCGCGGGCCTGGTCAATTCCCTGGCTTTAAAGTTCGGGCTTAGCCTGCAGGAGGAAAATTTTGCCGGGCTTGATATGGAGAAAATAAAAGATCAACTGTCAGAGGAGCTGTTTAAGGCATACGAACTTAAAGAACGGGAGACTGGCGCGGAATTGATGCGTAATTTAGAGCGCATGGTTTTCTTGCAGATAATTGACGCGAAGTGGAAGGATCATCTTTACGCCATGGATTCTTTGCGCGAAGGCATAGGGTTACGCGCCTACGGCCAGCGCGACCCTTTGATTGAATATAAGCGCGAGGCCTTTGGGATGTTCAGCCAGATGATCTCTGGTATCGAAGAGGAAGCGGTGGAGACTATCTTTAAGTTGCAGCCGGCTAAACCGGAGAGGCTGCGCGGGGTTTTCAGCTCCCTGCCCAAGGAGTTGAGGCATACGGAATTATCTCAATTTGAAGCCCCTGCCGGCCAAGAGTCCGCTCCGGAATCGGCAGCTATCCCAAACAAACAATCACCTGGCCCTGCGCAACCCCATCAGCCTAAAGTCGGGCGTAATGACCCCTGTCCGTGCCATTCGGGCAAGAAATATAAAAAGTGCTGCGGCAAATGAAAGTGTTGACGGCACAAGATATATTCTTATCTGTTTTTTCCGCGTTTTTATTGAGCCTGCCCTTTTCATCCGGAAAACTCTGGATAATCAGCTGGTTTGGTTTTCTACCGTTATTCTCTGGCCTGCGCAATAAATCCGGGTTACAGGCCTTCCTCTTGGCGTATATCTGCGGGGTTGTCTTCTGGTCATTTACTATTTATTGGCTGGTGCATGTTACGCTTCTAGGCACGGTTATTTTAATTTTATATCTGGCTTTTTATTTTGGCCTTTTTGGTTCTTTGTTTTTCACTACGAATACCGAACTAAGGATTTCGGCCTTATTTTTTATTCCTTCTGCCTGGGTTTTGCTTGAATATGTGCGTAGTTATCTCTTTACCGGATTCCCCTGGGCGCTGATCGGGTTTTCACAATACAAGAATTTGCCGGTTATCCAGATCAGCGATATAACCGGGGCCTGGGGGGTCTCCTTCCTGGTGGTTTTCTTTAATTCAGCGCTTTATCTTATTTGGCATGGCAGGATGAAATTAAGAATTTATTTTATCTGCGGGGCAATACTGGTCCTGTCTTTAGGTTACGGATTCTATAAATTGAACCGGGATCCCGCCTGCAGCCCGGATAAAAGCAAGGTAAATATCGCGGTAATCCAGGGTAATATCCCGCAACATCTGAAATGGGATGTGGCTGCGCGCGATTTTATATTGAATAGATATAAAGAATTAACCTCTGAGGCGGCCAAGGATAATCCCGCGTTGATAATCTGGCCTGAGGCATCTGTCCCCGGGATTTTAGGGGATGATGAGGCGGTATTTGAGCAGGTTTTTTCTTTATCCCGCACCCTGAATGCTAACCTTCTGGTGGGCGCGGTTTCGCGTAAAGGGGATAGCTATTTTAACAGCGCTTTGTTTATCGATAAGTCAGGTGGCCTGTCAGGGGTATACCATAAGTTGCACCTGGTCCCTTTTGGAGAATTCATTCCGCTTAAGAAAACATTCCCTTTTTTGCAGACCATTGCCCCTATAGGGGACATCCAGCCCGGTAGGGAATATACGATTTTTGACAAGCCGGGTAAGTTCGGGGTGCTTATCTGCTTTGAGGACCTTTTCCCCGAGTTATCCCGCCGGTTCGTAAAAAAGGGAGCAGATTTTTTGGTGAATATTACCAATGATGCATGGTATAAGGAGACCGGCGCAGCTGCTCAACATTTTTCCGCTTCAGTGTTCAGGGCGGTAGAGAATGGCGTGTATCTGGTCCGCGCAGCTAACACGGGGATTTCCGGTTTCGTTGATCCCCGGGGCAGGATAGTATCACCGGTGCGGGATGCCAGAGGTAAGGAGATATTCGTCAGGGGTTTCAGCAGCGCAGATATCTGTTTACCGGCGGCTAGAAGTTTTTACAACCGCTACGGGGATATTTTTGTGCTTTTGTGCCTCCTGCTTGACATCTGTGTTATAATTATTCGTAAACTTAGAGTTCATTAAGAATGAGAAAAACACTTTTAATTATTTTAGTCTCAGTTTTGGTGTTTGCGGGGCTGGGATCGCTGAATAAACAGCATTATGCCTGCCCCATTGAATATAAAAGCGATATTCTTGTCAGGAAAGATATTCGCGGGGATGGGTTTTTCGCCTCAAGCCGCTCCGGCAGGAGGCTTCATAACGGCATTGATCTGCTGGCGGATGTCGGCGTTCCTGTTTTGGCGGCCCAAAGCGGACACGTGGTAAGCGCAACCCAGAACCGGGGCATGGGCAAATACGTGATCATCAGGCACAGGGATAATATCATTACTATCTACGGCCATCTCTCGGAGATCTCCGTGCGAAAAAATGATCTTGTGCGCCAGGGACAAATAATCGGCAGGGTGGGGAAGACCGGCAATGCCAGGCATTATGGCATAATGCCGCACCTGCATTTTGAGGTCAGGAAAAACGGGGTTCCCCAGGATCCCCTTGAGTATATCTAATCCTCCTTGGGCTCCATGTGCACTACCACATCGGTTATCCCGGGTATCGCTGATTTGATCGCTTCTTCAATGCGGTAACTTATCCGGTGGGCATTATCAATGTGCATATCCGGGTCAACCTGCACATGCAGGTCAATATAAATATCATCTATCCTGCCGCGGCTGCGGATTTTATGACAGGCGCGTACCCCGCTTATTTTTAATACAATATCCTTTATCTTGTGGTCATCCAGGAAGGCCGCCGTATCGCAGAGCACTGCCTGGCCCTGCTTTATTATTTCGTATCCGGCATGGGCGATGAATAAGGATATGATAATGGTTACGATGTGGTCGACTATGGAAAAGCCGGCCTTTATCAGGATAAGAGAGATTAATACCGAAAAGGAAGTAAAGATATCCCCCCTTGTATGCATGGCGTCGGAAATAAGGATGTCGCTTTGCAGGAGCCTCCCCTTTTTACGCTCGTAGTTCATCACCAGGAAATTTACCGTCATTGTCGCCAGCATTATTATAAAACTTGTTATATCCACCCTCGCCAAATCCGGATTATTTAACCGCATTATGCTGCCTCTGGCAAGATTAAAGGCGAGGATAAATAAAAGGACTCCGATGCCCAGCGAAAAGAATGTCTCGTATTTTTTGTGTCCGTAAGGATGGTCCTTGTCAATGGGCTGGCAGGCAAAATGTATACCGATCAGGCCCACGATGTTGGAGGCTCCGTCAGAGAGCGAGTGGAAGCCGTCAGCTGTCATACTTTCGCATCTGGTCAGCAGGCCGTAGATGATTTTCGCCAAAGCCACACCCCAGTTTAAGACAAGTATAACCAGCAGGGTTATCCGTATCTTACGGTAATGTTCGCGCGCATCGATCGCCATGAGGTTATTGTATATTAATTGCGGGTTTTTGCAAATTATTTTAATGAGCGCATAACTTACGGAGCGATAGCGCTCATAAGTTGTTTGGCCGAATTGAGCACTTTAAGTTTTTGTTTAGCGAAATACTTGCGAGTGTTAACGAGCAAGTATAATACCCGCGGCTACGAAGTGATTAGCTGCGGGGGTCTCCGTCACGCAGGCTGCCTAGTGCTATGCTGCAAATTCCGGTTGACAAAAAATCAGTAAAGGTTAAACTAATTAACAGGAGGCGCAATAAATGAGGCACGGTTTCACGCTTATTGAAATAATCATAGTCATAATTATCGTCGGTGTTCTCGCCGCGCTAGGTATGATCGAATATAGAAAAATGACTGAAAGGGGGCGCGGAGCCGAGGCGAGGATGGTTATGGGAGATATGCGTAAGTTTGCATATCAGTTTTGGCTGGAAAACGGCACGCTAACCGGAATAACTAATGCCGATGTTAACTTAGGCGCAGCCCCACTGTTTCCTACCTCGTGCAGAAGTTCGCATTATTTTGTATATGGGGGAGTCGGAGAAACTACTAGTACCACATTTAGATCTGTAGCCTGGCGTTGTACCGCCAACGGAAAACCCCCCCAAGGACTTCCCAGTGATTCCACCATGTGTGCTTCATGCCGAGTATTGCAGTTTGATTCAAACTTTGAGACGGGAACCGACACCTGGACCACTTGGGGAGTATATTAGCTCCCAGCTTTGTTTTTAGGATAGGAATTACCGGGGCACAATACTTAATTCTGACCCTGCGTTAAATTATCTTCTCGACTAAAAACCTGCCGAATGATAGAATGTAAAACATGATTAAGAAGAGATTGCCGGTTTTTTTGTCATTTATGCTGCTGGCCGGTTGCGCCACTTTAAGAGGCCCTGAACCGGTACACTGGCCGCCTTTTCCTTCTTTAGAGTCGTTCAAAAAGAATGAACGAGTCCTCATCCTGGCCCCCCATCCCGATGATGAGGCCATTGCCTGCGCCGGGGTTATCCAGCATGCGCTTAAGGCAGGGGCTAAAGTTAAGGTTATCTACTTGACCAACGGCGACCACAATGAGGTGTCCTTTATCGTTTATGAAAAAAGAATAACCATGCGCCAGGGTGAGTTTGTGCACATGGGAAAGGTGCGCCAGAAGGAAGCGGTTGGCGCGATGAATTCATTGGGGCTATCCGAAAACGATCTTATATTCCTGGGGTACCCTGACTTTGGGACCTTTGCCATATTCAGCCGGTATTGGGGACCAGGTAAACCCTTCCGTGACCGGATGACCCGCATATCCAGCGTGCCATACAAGGATAATCCTTCTTACGGGGCGCCCTATCAGGGGGAAAGTATTTTAAGCGACCTGGCCAAGCAGATCCTGGATTATAAGCCGGATAAAATTTTCGTTTCGCATCCAGCTGATGTTAATGTAGACCATAAATCATTTTACCTCTTCCTCCAGATAGCTTTAAGCGACCTGGAAGGCAAGGTATCCAGGCCCAAAATTTATCCTTATCTTGTGCATTGCGTCGGCTGGCCCAAGCCGCGGCATTACCATCCGGAAATGGAGCTATATCCGCCGGATAAATTCATCAATGCCCGGATCAACTGGCTGCGCTCGGACCTAAGCTTCGATGAGTTGGACAAAAAATACCAGACCATTATTTTTTATAAAAGCCAGACGCAATCCAGCGCCTTTTACCTGCTTGCTTTTGCCAGGGAAAACGAGCTCTTCGGCGATTACCCGGCCCTGCAATTAAAGCCGCAGTTAACCTGGAAAGACAAGGTCATCTCTTATTTTGGCGCTTCGGAGATGTTCGGGGAGCCGCAAGATCCGGAGGTTTCCGTTGGCGAGGATACGATAGAGGATAAAGGCCAGGTTAGTTTTGCCGAGGTAGATGATTATTTTATCGTGCGCGTGGATAATTTTAAAAAACTTAGCAGCAGATTTGGTGCGCTGCTTTATATTTTTGGATACAGCAAAGCTACTGCTTTTGCCGAAATGCCCAAAATACGCATTATTACCGCGGGAAACAGCTGTAAGGTTTTTAACGCGAAAAAGAGGATCATTGTTCACGGGGTGCTGATAGAGCGCAGCAGGAATTCCCTGATCTTAAAGATCCCGCTGAAATTCCTGGGGGATCCGGATTATGTGCTTACCTCGCTTAAAGCCTATCACGGGAATGTCCCTGTTGAGGCGACAGGTTTCCGCAAGATTAAGATCAGGTAAGACACCCCGCGCTAAATGGAATTGCGCGGGTGTTGTCTATGTAGACAAGGAGGGTATATGCTGGAGCTTAAGACAGTCAGGATAGATAAACCTGATGATATGAATTTTATACTAGGACAGGCGCATTTCATTAAAACGGTAGAGGACCTCTATGAGGCCTTGATCAATGTGCCGGGAATAAAATTCGGCCTGGCCTTTATTGAGGCATCCGGGGCATGTAAGATAAGAAGCGAAGGCAATGACTTATCCCTTAAGGAGCTGGCCTCCAGGAATGCCCTGGAGGTGGCCAGCGGCCACAGCTTCATAATCTTCCTTAAGGATGCCTATCCGGTTAATGTCTTAAATGCCATCAAGAATATTCCCGAAGTATGCAATATATATTGCGCCACTGCCAATCCCGCGGAAGTAATCATCGCTGAGACCAAAAGCGGACGGGGGATACTGGGCGTAATCGACGGCTCTTTACCCAAAGGCGTTGAGGGCCAGGCGGATATCGCCTGGCGCAAGGATCTCTTGCGCAAGATCGGCTATAAACTTTAATTTCTTATTGCAATTAAGGGCTGCTTTGTTATAATTCATCAACATGGACTTTAAAAAAATACGTAAAAGTTTAAGCCGGTTCCTGGCCTGGCTGGGATTGAATTTATGCTCTTTGATGATCAGGGTTATTCCCGATGGATGTCTTTATGCCTTTGCCAGGAATATCGCTTCCCTGGCCTTTATCTTTGCGGTAAAACAGAGGAGGATCGCTTTAGAGAGCCTGAGGATTGCTTTTGGCAGTGAGAAATCGCAAGGCGAAATCGAAAAGATAGCCAAGGACTGTTTTATATATATGGCCAAGAGCGCAGTTGAGCTTATGTACCTTATGGATAAACCGCTTGTTCTAAAGGAACGGGTGGAGATCACCGGCAGGGATAATTTGGATAAGGCATTAGCGTTGGGCAGGGGAGTGATCCTGATAAGCGCGCATTTCGGCAATTTTCCGCTTCTTTTGGGAAGGCTGGCGCAGGATGGCTATCAAGTAGGCGGGATCATGCGTCCGATGCGCGACGCCAGGGTTGAAAAAATATTCCTGGAAAAAAGGAATAAATTCGGAGTGAAAACCATTTACAGCCAGCCGCGCAACGAATGCGTGAACAACACTATCTCCGCCTTGCGCAATAATGAGCTGGTTTTTATCCCCGTTGACCAGAATTTTGGGACCGGGGGGGTATTTGTGAATTTCTTCGGCATGAAGGCGGCAACTGCCACCGGCCCGGTAATTTTAGCGCAGCGGACCAAAGCAGCCCTGGTCCCCTGTTTTATTATCAGGCAGCCTGGGGACAGGCACAAGATAATCTTTGAGCCGGCGCTGCAGTTAATTGAAGGCAAGGATCCTCAGGACACCATATTAGTAAATATCCAGGCCTTGACGGATATAATTGAGTCCTATATACGCAAATATCCTGCGGAATGGGGCTGGATCCACCGCAGGTGGAAGAGTAAACCCGGTTAAAAAAGGAGGTGTTCAAATGGCGCAGGAAGAGAAGAAATGCTGTGAAGCTAAGAAGACGTTATCCACGCTTTTTAAAGTTGTTTTAGGTTTGGTGTTCTTGGTTTTAGGGGGACTGGCGATCCTGAAGTATTGGGGGGCGCTTCTTTTGATCATCAAAGGCTGTATCGGCTTGTTCCTGATCTTAGCCGGAGTGATTACCTTGGCTATAGCTAAAGAATAAGGGAATGGGAATAGGAGAATTATTATGGAAGCGATCATAAGCAGGGAGTTTATCAGGGATAAAATGGTCTGTCGCGTTTTGGCTGTCACGGGTTTTGTTGTCCTGACTGCCTTATCCGCCTTTGTGCGCATACCTCTGCCATTTACCCCCGTGCCGTTTACATTGCAGACATTTTTTGTCCTGCTTTCCGGCTCGTTATTAGGCAGGAGATTGGGGCTTTTTACGCAAAGCCTCTATATGTTTTTGGGTATAGTCGGTTTTCAGGTGTTTACGGGAACCGGAGCGGGCAGCCTTTATCTTTTTGGCCCTACCGGAGGATATGTTGCCGGTTTTGTTTTAGCCTCTTTTCTCGCCGGGGGTTTGTTTACCCGGGAAAAACAAAGTTGGCCGGCTGTTTTCTTTGGGCTGTTATTCGCGGACTTGGCGCTCTTATTTTGCGGCACGCTTTGGCTTAAGATCAGCCTATCCTGCCCGTTAAGCCAGGCATTCTTACTTGGCTTTTTGCCTTTTATACCGGGCGACATATTAAAGATTATCTTTGCGGCAGTTATCCATCGTAAACTGCGCTCACGCATCAAGGCAGCCATTTATTAACCGGCAGGCCGCTAAAGGCTTATTTTTAAACAATGAAAAGCCTTCTTTTTAAGTTGCTCTCTTTATCCCTGCTTTCTTTTTCCCTCGGTCTCCTGGTCCATTCCTGGGGGATGAATATGCAGCAGGCCCTTTCCATAGGCATATTTTCCGCCTCCATCCTGGGTACACTTTTCTTCTGGGATTTCCGCCTCAGCTTTGCCTTCATCGGCACATCCGTATTGTTGATGACCAAGACCATTGACCTGGAGCATGTCATTGAGTTCTCGTCGTTGGAGGTGATCCTTTTTCTGGTAGGGATGATGGTGATCATCGGCCTGCTTAAGGACTTCGGGGTTTTTGCCTGGATAGTCAGCCTTATCTTGCGTATCCCCAGGTTAACAGGGAGGAAATTCGCCTTTTTCATCGCGCTCATATCCGCTTTACTTGCCTGCACCATTGATGAAGTTACCTCGATCATTTTTATGGTCGTAGCGGTAATGGAGATCTGCGATTATTTTGAGGTTAACCCGGTGCCTTTTGTCATAATTTCTGTTTTAGCCACAAATATCGGCTCTGCCGCCACGGTCCTGGGAAATCCTATCGGCATACTTATTGCCTCGAAATCCGGCCTGACCTTTGAGGATTTTGTCGTTAAGGCCTTTCCTTTAGCCGCGCTCTGTTTCCTGGTTACTATTTTTATCCTTTTTTTCTGGTATAGGAAACCGATCAAGTTCCTTAATGAACAGATGGAAAGGCTGGGGGCTAACGACATATTGCTCAAGCTTATCTCCGTGCCTCCGGAGAAGGACCTGAAAGTAAGCCTGGGGATATTCGGGATAATGCTGATTTTTATATCCCTGCACCACCGGATGGAGATAGCCTGGGGGCTGCCGGCGAATACTGTTTTATTGGTCGTGCCTCTGGTTACCAGCGGGGTGGTGATGATCTGGAAGCACCACAAGGCCAGGAAATTTATTGAAAAGGATGTGGAGTGGTGGACCCTGCTTTTTTTCCTGCTTTTATTCGTGCAGGCAGGGACATTAAAATATACCGGGGCAACTGTTTTTATCGCCAAACACATGCTCGAGGCAACCGGCAACAACCTGAACATGCTTATCTCTTCCGTTCTTTGGATAAGTACAATAGGCTCAAGCATGCTGGATAATGTGGTGTTGGTAGCGGCTTTTATCCCCGTGGTTCAGGGATTCCAGAGCTTGAACCTGAACCTGCAGCCATTGTGGTGGGCCTTGCTTTTCGGCGGCTGCCTGGGGGGCAATATCACTCTTATCGGTTCAACCGCCAATATCGTGGCCATAGGGATGGTCGAGAAAGAAAAACGCCTCAAGATAAGTTTTCTTACCTGGTTCTGGGTGGGGTTGAGCGTGGGCCTGGTTACGGTGTCAATTGTAATGTCAGCGTTAATTTTTCTCCCTTTCTATAGATAGCCTTGACAAAGGAGAAAATCTGTGCTAATTTTATTAAGAATATTAAAGGAGGATTAAGATGAAACTCAATAGAATATTGGGAA
>JAHFFQ010000109.1 GCA_023247875.1 Candidatus Omnitrophota bacterium
ATATAACCAAGAGTTTCCACGGTTATCTGATTATGCGGAAAATCGTCCTTATCGTAAAAAGTAATGAGTTGCGGGTCGCCTTCGGCGAATCCGGTATTAGGATTTATCCTGGGGTAGCCTTCTTTCCTTATAAATACCTCGCCGTACTCATCCTTAGTTTCCACATAGAAATTCGCAGGTAGAAAACCTTCAAGCTGTTTGTGCATAGCCTTTAGCTTGGCATAAGACAATTCGCTTTTTGGTAAATCGAATATCCTGGCAACCGTGCCTTCCGCGATAACCCTGCCCAACTGCTGGCCGTCTTTTACCCTGAAATCCAGATAGCCGGCTTTTTCTCCCTTTTCTCTTAATTCGGTAAGGTTGGCAATGGTAGTAAAGTATTTATTGCCTGCCTTATCGTAGCCTGAGCCCAAACTCCACTGCGCCCTGTCTATCTGGCCTAATTTTCCTTCGCCGTATTCATAGAACAACTTAAGGTTATAAGTAAACAAAAGCTTACCGTCTTGGATATTACCGTAATATTTCTCTTCGGTGTTGCCGATATTACTCTTGATAGCCTGGATGTGGTCAGTCCCGCGCTGTTTTTGGCCTTTATAATCTATTTCAAAAGTGTTGTCTTCCTGGTACCTCGTCCTGCCTAATTCGTCAAACAATCCTTCTATCGTATTAATATCCTGACGGCTGCCCGACACATTCACGGGATAAGACCGTCCCTCTATCTTGCTGACTGCTTTTCTGGCAGGGACAAGGGGCTTAGCGGTAGTCAATGTAGCCACGTTTATAGCCCCTAAGACTCCTTTATATTCCACTAACCTTTCTTCCTTAGCCGCGAATGAACCATTGACCAGCTTTCCGGAAATAACCTTAAATATCTGGTCATAATAATTCTTCACCTGCTGTTCGGTAAGATATGCTTCTGAAGACATATCGGTTATCTGCACTGTGAGGTCTCCGGATCGCACGCTGTAATCCAATACTTGAGAAGACTTATAGGCCTTACTTGCGCCGGTGGGGCCGGATAAGACATTTACTACTTCTGAATTTGCGGGGATGTCGTAGAATTTAAGCGAAAGTGGAGCGCCCTTAACCATCTTGTCCGAATAAGCATGCTTTGTGTCTCTGTATACTGCCCAGCCATTTTCTTTCGCTACCGTATTACCTTCAGCGTCAAAATATTCTCTCTTGCTTTCATCGCGCTTGCGTAAATAAATATTTTTGCTCTCATACCAGGTCAAATTGTTCCTTAATATATCCCTTAATTTCAAGGTAAGTACTCCGCCGTTAAATTCATCCGGCGTGGATTCTGTCCAGTTTCTTACTTCGGGTTCAGCCCTATTGTCGAACTTTATGATCAACTTTGTTTTTCCCTGAGCGGCAATTAAAGGACAGCCCAGCTTATTCTTACCGTAAACATACTCCACAGCTACTTTTACCGAGCCGATTATCTTGCCTGTTGCGTCCTCAAGCGGCATATCATAACCTATCTCTATCTTAGGAAGGCCCTGAGAAATAAATGTCTCTAAACTAACTTTGTTGCCCCTGAACAATTCTATTCTTTTACGGGTAAGCTCCCCATTCTTCCAGTCGTAACCCCGGAAACCAAATTCATCAATCCATTCTCCTGTTGCCGAATTCAGCCTCAATCCTTTCCCGCCGATTTCTTTGCCGATCTTGTCGTATGCGGGGATATACCGCCTATGAGAACCATCTTTAAATAAGGTATCCCTGGTAATTATCTGTCCGTAGGCATCCAGCACGCTATTATTTCTTCCCAGCTCGATTTTTGCTTTATAATTAATCCATTCAATATCCTTTTTATAGCATTTGCCGGCTTTCCAATCCGAAGTTGATGTAATTGCGGTTATGCCATCAATAGAGGTAATTGAATCGGAATGAGTCTCCCAATCATTGAACCTGTTTGTGGTTACCCAGCTGCCTTCCTCTACCCTCACCGGCTGGCTGAATAAACCAAAATACACTATATCCCGTTTACCTGTGCGCAAGTCTATCCTATTCTTGGCTATTTTGTAATCATAAGGATCCACGTCAAATTTCTCCAGCTTTTCTAAGTCGGGTATAAAATACTTGAAGGTCTGGGTCTTGCCGATAGCCGGGCCTTTTCTTTCGCTGCCTTCTTCTACGCCGCCAAAGTTATAATAAGTAACTGACTCTACTTCTACTTTATGCTCATTATAGGATAGTTCAGTTACGGTTTTGGGTGTGATCAGCTTCATCAACATTGCCTTACGGTAAACCCTGGTCTCCGGATTACCGTTTATGGGATTAATGTAGCTATCCACTATATCTTTATCAAAGGGGAAGTTAACCGTAATAAATACCCTTTCAATATTGCCGTCTCCTGCCACATCATAATCCAGGAGGAAATTGGCAAAATGTTTGAACTCAATGCGCGCCCTCTCCTTAAGAGGAAGCTTACGCAAAGCAGCAAGCAGCCTCTTTATCGCGGCCTCATCCGACTGGAAACCTATACCTTCCCATTTACCGTCTTTTCCCACCACATCTCCAATTTCATATTTGCCGTTCCTTAAAATTGCTCTTCTAAGTACCACGCCTGTCTTGTTCAGGAACATGTCCTGGGTTAGTTTTATCCTCTTGTTCTGTTTTTCCTTCAGCTTCGTGCCTATCTCTACCTCTTCCAGTGAATAGAAGAATACCACCCGGATTTTCTGGCCATTGCTGTCTCTATAGATAAACGCGCTGGCATAACTCCTGTCTATATCAAGCAGGCTGTTTTCATTTAATCCTTTGCTTCTTAAATAAATAAGGGCATTGTTCAAATTAACCCTCTGTTCTGGAGTCAATTTATTCCCTGCCTTTTCCAGAGTAGATAGATCCTTGGCGTCCTTCAGGAATGCCATAAGATCCTGATATTCCTGACGGTGAGCCTTACCTACTGTAATCTTGGCCATCCTTTCAGCCGCAGGCATAGTATCCGGCTCTAATACCTGGCGGCTATAACCGCCTTCTACCAACGCAGTGCAGTAGTTATTGAATTGCTCTAAGGCAAGCTTAGAAAGCTCAAAACCTTCCTGAAATGCCTTCATACCGTAGAGGACGAGGTTTCCTTCTTTAGTCTGATATAAAGGGAGTATCGGCTTGCCGTCGTAAGTCCTGATATAATCCACAAGGTCAACTTCCCCGCGCAACACCATATCCCTTAATTCATTATGGGTGTAAGGCACAATTTTATCCGGGAACCCTTCTTTAAACACAAAGGCGTAGCCGTCTTTTTTCTGCTCATAATATTCTTTTACTTTACGGTGCTTATATAAAGCCAGCAGCGGGAAACCAAACAACCTTAAGTCATAAGCCATAAGCGACTTTAAGCTCGTGGCCCAGGGGAATGGCCTGTCCATCTTTCTCTTGCCTCTTGCGTCGCTGATAGTGTTAACGAATTCTTCCAATCCAAATCCCAGATCTATAGGGAAGGCTCCTAAGCCTGCCTTGCTGAATACGTTACGCTGTCCTAAGGCAAGGGTCATAACGCCCCTGAAAGTTATGGTTATGTCAGAAGGATTAATATGGCTGATTACATCTTTAAATATTGCCCCCTGGTTTACTCCTGTGGCCTCACAGACGCTCATTATTATGGCAATAATATTCCTAAGGCTTGCGTCTTTGGCGCTATTGCGGTAGTATTTGAGCATAGCATTCATCTCTGCGTCAGGTAACTGCCTAATGGCTTTCTTTACTTCTTCGGTATTTAGCCTTCCTTTACCATTAGCTTCTAAATAATCCGCTGCTGCTTCCAGAACTACTTTGTTGCTGGGCCATTTGTCCATAGCCGAATATCTTGCCCACAAGCCCATTGCCCCTCGGATAGTGCCGGTTATAAGGGGCGCTGCTCCAAAACTGGTAACGCCGGCTACAATATTAAATACCATCAGTCCGAATTCCATACCCAGATACTTGGGGAAGAAATCTATCTGGCGTTTTAAGTTGCGTATTTCTATATCACAGGTAATTATGCCGAGAGTTGCCCAGACTAGCTTTGCATTAGCCATATTCCTGCCGAAAACAAGCCGCTCTCCGGCGATAGGATCTTCGTTAAAACTTGAATCTATGACTGTTAAACCTACATCCACGTCTTTTTCCGGCCTGTCTTTGCGGGCAAGTTCTCCGTTAACTCCCTCATACCTGTAGAAACGGGCTTTTCTTGCTCCCCTAACTGTCATTATTTCCGCGCCGTTTTCTATCTCTGCCCGCATATCATTTCCGGTGAGTACATCAATAATTTCTAGAAAATGGCCGAATTCGCTTGTTTTCATCACGAAAGACAAATACGGCTTATCCGGGGCTTGCGTTGGCTTGCTCCTAAAAGGCAGCTTGCTTCTCTGTATCATTTCAAATTGCTTCTGCGGATCAGGTTCACTAAGTATGTCTTTTACAACTTCCTTTTCTATATTCTGGCTCCTCTCAAAGGCCTTTGCCATTGCTTCTTTGTGCGCAGCTGCAACAGTACCGCCCATCAATATTCCTTTATGCACAACACCTGTATCCGGGTCAGTCCAATGGACAACCGGTATAAGCGGAATATCTTTCTTCTCTAATTCAGCCGCCTCTTTATTGGAAACGCCTCTGCCTATTCTTATGACTTTATAGGACTCTGGTTCATAGGTATAAAGGATAACCTGCAGGTTGGTCTTGGGGTTGCGGATGAATTTATAGAAACTGCGGTAATCGGAGAATTCTTTTACCGTGGTAAACTCCGCGCCTTTATCTACACCGGCGATTAAAGCAAATGTCTGGCTGCTTCTCCCGTATAATTTCTTGGTTATTGCCTCCCATCTATCTTCTGCCTGCCTCAAGCTTATAAACTCAGGAAGGTTGCCGTAGTAAGTAATATTTCCGGAAATAACCGGATAATCCGGGTCAAAACCGGCCTTGCTTCTGCTGCTTCCGGCGCGCAATTCCTTAATAATCTGCACTGCTTTTTCCCATGCAATGGAGGCCTGCACGTAATTTTTCAACCCGATTTCCAGGGCTGCGTAATAGGACCGAAGCGATTCTTCCTTCTTACCTTCTCTCTCCAGCTTTAACCCTTGCTCATAATAAGCTGTGCCGGAATTTTCTATCACTAAGCGTGGGTTCACCCAGGTAAGCAGACGTCTGTAAAATTCGTCATAAGCATCTTTACCATGGTTATTGATTTCCCCGTTTAGAATTGCTTTCCCTAAGTGTACGTGAGGATGTTCTGCGTTTCCGGCATTACCGGTTT
>JAHFFQ010000110.1 GCA_023247875.1 Candidatus Omnitrophota bacterium
TGCACAATATCCCTCGGCAAAATATCTATAGGTAAAATATGCCAAGTCCCGCGGGTGACACGGAGGCGCTTCCCGCAATTAATCATTGTTTTTGATAATCTTTGTGTTAAAATTAGCGAAAATATTTATAAATTGATTGAGAGGAGAGAGGTAAAATGAAGCGTTTTCTTTTGTATTTATTCAGGTGGCAGTTAAGCACTCCGATACTCTGGCTTGTGGTGCGCAAGATGGGGGCAGGTATCTGGTCAACGGTGCTGGCTAATTTGATCGGCGGGGTCATATTTTTCTGGGTGGACAAATTCATTTTTACCAGTTATGCGGTGGAGGTATGGCATTTTAAAGACACCGGCAAATGCGATAAGTGCGGTAAAGAGACCAGCCTTTGGAGGCTGGCCCGGGCGCCCAATTACGATAAGAGGAATTCCCAGCCCATGTTTTTGTGCATGGCTTGCTCAAAGGAAAAAACAGAGCAACTCCGGAGAAAAGGCCTGAAGATCCGGGGCAAAACTTTATAGCTGTAATGAAAAGAACTAAAGCATTTTCAGCCGAACTTAAGTCAAGGCAAAGATTTACGCGCCTGTTAGGGGATTCATCCAGGATGAAAGGCCTGCGTTCTGGTCTGGTTACTTTAAAGCCGCGGGAGTCGATCGGCGAGCATAAGACGGAGAATAAAGAGGAGGTGATTATTATCTTAGAAGGCAGCGCCGTTATTTATCATGGAAAGAACAAGAGGATCAAAGCCCCCCCCAACACTTTCGTATATATCCCGCCGGAAACCGTTCACAATGTAAAAAACTCCGGAAGCAAAACCCTCCGGTATATATATGTTACCGCAAGCCTTACGTAAAATTTCTTGCATTGTGATTTTATTAATGTAAAATGAAATCAGCCTGTTCATCTCAAGAAATCTATGAAAATAGCCAATAGAATATCCCTTTCTTTTTTAACCCTCATCATCCTCCTTACCGTTATCGCTTCATCAATTTTTTATCTCATCGCCAGAGATAATCTTCAGAACGCAATTTATGCGCAACTGGAAATAACCAGCCAGCAAAGCAGCGGGAACGTCGCAACATATCTGGAGATGCTAAAAATTTATACAGTGCAATTTTCCAAGAGCGTGGTTTTAGAGAATCTTTTGCAGGCGCTCAAGAAAAGTCCCCAGGCTAGCAAGGAAACTTTTGATACGGCCATGAAAAGGCTAAGGAGGACCAAGGCGGAGGATCCCGAAATATATGAATTCCTGCTTTTAGACGCCTCCGGCCGGGTAGTGGCTTCCTCCGATGAAGGCAGTGTAGGGTTAGATAAATCTAAAGACGAGTATTTTCTCAATGCAAGAAAAAATGTTTTTATTAAAGATGCCTATTATTCCGAACAGTTAAAAGAGCGCCTGATCGCCGTAGCAGCGCCTTTTTTAGACAGCAACACGGATGAATTTATCGGGGTACTGGTTGCCCGTGTAAAAATGTTGGGTATAGATAAAATACTGGCGGAATCAGCCGGCGCAAGCCAAACCGGAGAAGTTTACATTGTAAACAAAAACGGCTACATGATCACCCCGTCAAAATTCCTAAAAGACACTTTTTTAAAGCAGAAAGTCGATATTGCTGGTTTCAGGAAGGGCCTGCTGGACAGGCAGGTGACCATATCCTCGGATTACCGGGGGGTAAGGGTCTTGGGTAGCCATGTGTATATACCGGAAATGCAATGGTACCTCTTTGCCCAGATCGACGAGAAAGAGGCCTTTGCGCCTTTGGCCAAGCTCTATGTCCTTTTCCTGATCATATTATTCACCGTGCCGCTCTTTGCCTATCTATTAAGTATGTATCTTGCCAAAGTTATCGTTGAGCCTATTCATAAGCTGCAGAAAGGAATGGAAATAATCGGCGAAGGCAATTTAGAGCATAAAGTCGCAACCAACGCCAGGGATGAGATCGGCCAGTTATCCAGGGCATTTGACAATATGACCGGAAATTTACAAAAGAGTGAAGAGAGATTTCAGACCATGGTCAATAATATACCCGGGGCGATTTATCGCGCCACCGATGACATACAGAGGACCATGAATTTCATCAGCAGGGAGATCAAGGATATCTGCGGTTATCCTGCGGAGGATTTTATCGGGAACAAGAACAGGAGTTATGCCAGTATTATTTATTCCGAGGACCGTCGGATGATGGATGAAACGATCCGCAAAGCCGTGGAGAGTAAAAGTTCTTATACCCTGGAGTACCGCATTGTATGCTCCGATAATTCCGTAAAATGGGTTTATGAAAAAGGACAGGGGCTTTTTGACGAGGAGGGCAGGCTGCTCTGTCTGGATGGCGGGATATTTGATGTCAATGAGCACAAAAAGAGGGAAAACAGGCTGGTTGCCTTAAACCGCGCGGTTGAGCAGAGCCCGGCAGCGGTGGCGATCACCGATAAAAACGGGATCATGACATATGTTAACCCTAAGTTCGAGGAGATGACCGGGTATCCTGCCGCGGAGGTGATCGGCAAGAACCCGCGCATCCTTAAATCCGGCCGTCAGGGCCCTGAATTTTATAAAGAACTATGGGGTACTATCCTTTCCGGAAGAACCTGGAACGGGGAATTCCATAACAAGAAAAAAGACGGCTCACTGTATTGGGAGAATGCCTATATCTCGGCGGTAAGGGATGTAAAAGGAGAGATCATCAATTTTATCGCGGTCAAGGAGGACATAACCGAACGCAAGAGGATGTTGGAGGAACTGGAAAACAAGAACAGGGAGCTGCTTAAGCTTGATAACTTGAAATCCGAATTTGTTTCCGTGGTTTCCCATGAGTTGCGCACCCCGCTTTCTATCATCAAGGAAGGGGTAAGCCTGGTCCTGGATGGAGTTATCGGCGAGATCAGCCCTACCCAGAACAAGGTCCTCGCTACCTCCAGGAATAACATCGACCGCTTAAGCCGGATCATCAACAGCCTTCTGGATATCTCCAAGATCGAATCCGGTAAAGTAGAGTTGAAAAAGAAAGCCGTTGACCTGAAGGTATTGATAAAGAATGTGGTTGCCTTGTTTGAAACTAAGGCGCGGGAAAGAGGCCTGGAGATAAAGGTAAGCCTGCCGCCGGAAGAAAAGTTGAATCTCTGTCTTGATGAAGACAGAATAATCCAGGTTTTTACCAACCTGATCGGTAACTCCCTTAAATTTACCGAAAGAGGGTATATCGGTATCTCGCTGGTTGACAAGGGAAGCGAGTTTGAATTTACGGTCAGCGATACGGGCATAGGCATTTCCGCCGAGGACCTGCCAAAGGTGTTCAGAAAGTTCATGCAATTCGGCCGGGTTGCCGGAAACGGCGAAAAGGGAACGGGTTTAGGGCTTTCCATTGTTAAGGGACTGATAGAACTGCATGATGGCAGGATCTGGGTTGAGAGTGAACCCGGCAAAGGCTCAGAGTTTATTTTTACCCTGCCCAAGGATTCCTGAAGAAAAGCCCTGGTCTGACAGATTGCGGAGGTGCGCGGTGGAAAAGAAAAAGATCCTAATAATTGATGATGAGCAGGATTTAGTGGATTTTGTAAAAATCAGGCTTGAAACCAATGACTACCAGGTGTTTAGTGCCTACAGCGGAGAAGAAGGGATTGTTACCTGCGTCCGGGAAAACCCGGATCTGGTGCTTTTGGATATTTTAATACCTAAGATCGATGGTTTCAAAGTATGTCAGGCGCTCAAAAAGGCCCCTTCCACCGCAGGCATTCCTATAATTATGCTCACAGCAAAAGACCGCACAGAAGATATAAAATCAGCCAAGGAGGCAGGGGCAGACGGATATATTATCAAGCCCTTTGACAGCGCCACCCTGCTTTTGAGTATTAAGGACCAGCTGGCTAAAGTGAAGTAAAAGTGATTGCTAAAACCTTGATTTGTGCTAATATTGTTAGATAAAATATGAGAAAAAATCAAAAAGCCAGGAGTTTTGTGACTATCATGATCGTGATAGCGCTAAGCGCGCTTTTATTGCGTTTAGGCTTACACAAGCTGATCATTTTTAACATCGAACAGAACCAGCTCATCGCCCAGGGTAACCTGAAGCTTCTTTCAGCAGCCCTTGAGAACTTTGCCAGGAGCAACAAAGGCGAATATCCTTCGCAGATAAGCCTCCTTACCAAATCCGATCCGGCCTACCTGGAAAGGAACTACATCATGGATTCGCCGATCAAGGGCTATGAATATGATTGTCAGCGCGTTGACCCTAAGGGCTACAATTGCCAGGCTCTGCCGGTGAATTGCAAGTTTACCGGAAGGAATATCTATACCGTATCCACCGGCGGATTGGTCATCACCGAGAATTGCGATAAGGAGTAAAGACAAGGGTGTATAGAGTAAATTTTATTTTTTCCAAAAAAGGCCTGATGCGTTATATTTCGCATTTAGACCTTATGCGCCTGTTCATGCGCGCGATGCGCCGCGCCGAGCTGCCGTTGAAGATGTCGGAAGGGTTTAGCCCGCACCCCAAGCTAAGCCTGAAGAGGGCCTTAAAATTAGGCGTGGAAAGCGAGCATGAAGAAGCTTCCATCCTCCTGAGGTTTCCGGTTGAGCCGGCTGATTTTAGAAACAGGCTGCAAAAACAACTGCCAGAAGGGATAGAAGTAAAAGATGTCCAAGGAAATTTTAATTAATGCCGAAGCCCAGGAAAAACGCGTTGCCATAGTTGATAACGGCCTGCTCCTTGAGTTCCATATTGAGCGGCCGCAGGACCGTACCATCGTAGGGAATATCTATAAAGGGAGGATCGAAGCTGTGCTGCCGTCGATCGGGGCGGCTTTCGTGGATATCGGCCTGGTCAAAAACGGCTTCCTGTATTTATCCGAGATCGAATCCGCCTATGAAACTTTAGAGTCGCCGCAGCAGACCCCGATCAAAGAGGTAAAAAAAGGACAGGAGGTTTTAGTCCAGGTAGTCAAGGAATCATTCGGCACCAAAGGCCCGCGGCTTTCCACGGAGATCGGTTTAGCCGGCAGGTATCTGGTAATTATGCCCCTCGATAAACAGGGGGGTATCTCCCGGCGCATCGAGGATGAGAGCGAGAGAAAGCGCCTGCGCGAGATATTCAAGGAGCTTAAATTCCCCGAGCCGGTAGGTTTTATCGTGC
>JAHFFQ010000004.1 GCA_023247875.1 Candidatus Omnitrophota bacterium
GATTCCGATTTATTGTGTAGAGTGTAATGAATCAGGGCATTACACAGTAAAGGTAATATTACACTTAAACTCGGGCCCATAGCTCAGTTGGTTAGAGCACAGCCCTGATAAGACTGGGGTCAGAGGTTCGAATCCTCTTGGGCCCACCAAATATCAGAAAGGTCCTTCGGCCTGGATAAAACATGAGGCGGCCTCAGGACCAAATTTTTGCAAAGCAAAAATTTGGGGCTGTAGCTCAGCTGGGAGAGCACCTGCTTTGCAAGCAGGGGGTCAGGAGTTCGATCCTCCTCAGCTCCACCAAACATAAATTTACTTGGCGATTCGTTCGCCAATTTATGTTCTTTGACAACTTCCGCCAATGAAATTCATTTCAAAGGCGGACTACCTCTGCGATTGATGAGATCGACAGGGGTAGACATACAGATACAAGGTCGATTTGATCTTGTGTGGTAAAAACTACAATTCAAATAACCGAGTGAGAATCAAGATTTGGTCAAGCTACTAAGAGTCTATGCACGGATGACTTGGTTAGGTGAGGCGATGAAGGACGGGGTAAGCACCGATATGCCTCGGGGAGCCGCAAACTGGCTTTGATCCGGGGGATTCCGAATGGGGCAACCCAGCGCGGGTTATACTGCGTTATTCCCTAGCTGAATTCAATAGGCATGGGAAAGCGATACCAGGAGAACTGAAACATCTAAGTACCCTGAGGAAAAGAAATCACCGAGATTCCCCCAGTAGTGGCGAGCGAAAAGGGAAAAGTCTAAACCTTTTTTCCGCAAGGAAGAAAGGGGTTGCGGGACCTCGATGTGGGATTGTTTTGGGATAGCAGAAGTACCTGGAAAGGTACGCCAAAGAGAGTGAAAGCCTCGTAAGCGAAATTCTTAAAACACCCTAGAGGTATCCCAAGTAACACGGGACACGGGAAATCCTGTGTGAATCTGGGCCGACCACGGTCTAAGACTAAAAACTACACCTAAACCGATAGCGCACAAGTACCGTGAGGGAAAGTTGAAAAGAACGCTGGTGAAGCGAGTGAAATAGAACCTAAAATCATAGACTTACAAGCTGTGGGAGGGCTATGCTATCTGCGCAAGCGGGTAGAATGCCTGACCGCGTACCTTTTGCATAATGGTCCGACGAGTTACTGTGCGGTGCGAGCTTAATTGCCGTATGAAAGTGCGGCAAGAAGGCGGAGCGAAAGCGAGTCCTAACCGGGCGATTCAGTACCGTATAGTAGACCCGAAGCTGAGTGATCTATCCATGGTCAGCGCGAAGCTTTCCGAAAGGAAAGTGGAGGTGCGAACCCTTCAGTGTTGAAAAACTGTGGGATGAACTGTGGATCGGAGCGAAAGACTAAACAAACTCAGAAATTGCTGGTTCTCCCCGAAATATTTCTAGGGATAGCCTCGGATAATTAAATAGTAGGGGTAGAGTGCTGAATGGGCTACGGGAGCTTACTGGCTTGCTGGGCCCAACCAAACTTCGAATACTACTATTTTTACTCCGGGAGTAAGACAATGGGGGCTAAGCTTCATTGTCAAAAGGGTAACAGCCCAGACTGTCAGCTAAGGTCCCTAAGTACAGGCTAAGTGGTAAAGGATGTGGATTCACACAAACAACCAGGATGTTGGCTCAGAGGCAGCCATCATTTAAAGAGTGCGTAACAGCTCACTGGTCTAGTGATTTCGCGCCTAAGATGATCGGGGCTCAAGCCTGTTACCGAAGCTGCAGATTAGTTTTGCCTTCGGGCAAGATTAGTGGTAGGGGAGCATTGTCTATTTGGTTGAAGGCGTACCGTTAGGAGCGCTGGACAATAGACAAGGGATTATGTCGGAATAAGTAGCGAAAATGCCCGCGAGAAACGGGCACACCGAAATTCTCAGGTTTCCTGGGGAAGGTTAATCCTCCCAGGGTTAGTCGAACCTAAGCTGAGGCCGTACGGCGTAAGCGATGGACAATCTGTTAATATTCAGATACTAGTTATGAAGCGTTATCACCTCTTGTATGACGCAGGAGGCCAGGGATTGCGCAGTGTTGGATGTCTGCGTTCTCTTTCCCGTGAGGGACGGAGGGGACTCTGAGCGCAAGCGATGAGGAAGTATTCTTCGGCCATGCTGCCGAGAAAAGTATAAGAGGGAGCCGCATAACTACTCGTACCGGAAACCGACACAGGTAGAACTCCAGAATATGGTAAGGTGATCGAGATAACTCACGTTAAGGAACTCGGCAATCTAGCCCCGTACGTTAGCAATAAGGGGTGCCCCGGAGGTCGCAAGGCCTTTTCGGGGCCACAGTAAAGTGGATCGGGTGACTGTTTAGCAAAAACACATCACTCTGCAAACTCGAAAGAGGAAGTATAGGGTGTGACACCTGCCCGGTGCTGGAAGGTTAAGGGGATTAGTCAACGAGTCGTAAGATTTGTGAAGCTTTGAACCGAAGCCCCAGTAAACGGCGGCCGTAACTATAACGGTCCTAAGGTAGCGAAATTCCTTGTGGGGTAAGTTCCCACGCGCACGAATGGTGTAACAACCTGATCGCTGTCTCAACGTGAGGCTCGGCGAAATTGTAGTGGCGGTGAAGATGCCGTCTACCCGCATCAAGACGAAAAGACCCCAGAACCTTTACTGCAACCTGCTATTGGGTTTTGGATCAATATGTGTAGCATAGGTGGGAGACTTTGAGGCCTAGGCGCTAGCTTAGGCAGAGTCGCAATCTGAAATACCACCCTTATTGCTCTAAGATTCTAACCCCTTGCCGTGAATCCGGCGGAGGGACAGTGACAGGTGGGCAGTTTGACTGGGGCGGTTCCCTTCTAAAAAGTAACGAAGGGGCCCCAAGGTTGGCTCAGGGCGGTCGGCAATCGCCCGTGGAGCGTAAGCGCATAAGCCAGCTTAACTGCGAGTCCGACAGGACAAGCAGATACGAAAGTAGGGGCTAGTGATCCGGTGGTTGAACGTGGAATTGCCATCGCTCAACGGATAATAGGTACTCTGGGGATAACAGGCTTATCGGGCTCGAGAGTTCACATCGACAGCCCGGTTTGGCACCTCGATGTCGGCTCATCCTATCCTGGGGCTGTATAAGGTCCCAAGGGTCCGGCTGTTCGCCGGTTAAAAGGGTACGCGAGCTGGGTTCAGAACGTCGTGAGACAGTTCGGTCTCTATCTGGTGTGGGCGTTAGGATATTTGAAGGGGAGTTCTCTTCAGTACGAGAGGACCTTGAGAAACGAACCTATGGTTTTCCGGTTGTCCTGCCAAGGGCAAAGGCCGGGTAGCTATGTTCGGAAGGGATAAGCGCTGAAAGCATCTAAGTGCCAAGCCCACCCCAAGAATTGATATCCCTGAGCCGCAAGGCTCTGTAGGCCGGTCGTAGACTACGACCTTGATAGGCGCAAAGTGTAAGATCCGTAAGGATTTAAGCTAATGCGTACTAATCAGCCAATCGGCTTGTCCTTATTTTTGTTCCACTTGGGTTATTTGGACGAGTAGTTTTTGCTCACTAAATTCTGTATGTAGTTGTTGATGTTATTGAGAAGGTCCTTAGCTTAGACTTGTATAAACGATTATTTTGTATCGCTAAGGACCAAATTTTTGTTTCGCAAAAATTTGGAGTGCCTTTATCGAGGGGGAAACACCCGTTCCCATTCCGAATACGGCCGTTAAGCCCCTCAGAGCCGATGGTAGTGTAGTCGTAAGGCTATGTGAGAGTAGGTCGGTGCTCCTTATAATTAAAATAAAAAGCCGCTATAGTGAATTCTGTAGCGGCTTTTTATTTTATCCTTGGCGCTACCAATAAATCTTTTATTCAGGTCTAAGCCAAGGATTGCCCCTCCTAAATAGTAAGAGTAGGTCGGTGCTCCCCCCACATGGCCAGAGGAGATAATTATGCCCTAACTATTCTTGACAATGGCGATTATACAAACTATTCTTTATTCACTTAGTCGGAGAGAGCATTTGTGCTACGAGAAGAAGGCCAAGACAGGACCCGCGTAATGTAATGATCCAAGCTTTAAAAAGGCTTGGGGTTCCTTTGTGCGAAGCACAAAGGACTTCGCTGAATAAAAGATTAAGGTGCTTGCCCTTGTTCGCTTGCGCTCACAAGGACTACATTAAATAAAAAATTAAAGTGCTTGTTTTTTTGTTAGATTTTGCCTACTTCTACGTCTATTAGACTAAAAGGAGGCAATATGAAAGAATTGATGCCCGTATAAGCGATTGCTAGTAAGATATTTGTAATAAGAGGCAGGAAGGTTATGCTTGATCGGGATTTAGCCCGGCTTTATGAAGTAGAAACATACAGGCTAAACGAGCAGGTTAAGAGAAACAAAATGAGGTTCCCCGAAGATTTTATGTTTCAGCTTACAAAACAAGAAGCTAAAAACTTGATATCGCATTTTGCGATATCAAGTTGGGGCGGCGTCAGAAAGCCGCCATACGTATTTACCCAGGAAGGCGTGGCCATGCTCTCAAGTGTATTGAATAGCGATAGGGCTGTGCAAGTAAATATACGGATAATGCGCGCTTTCGTGAAGTTACGATATGTATTATCTTTTAATAAACAATTTGAAATAAAATTAAGAGAATTGGAGGGTAGGCTCAACATGCATGATAAGGATATCAGTGATGTTTTTGAGGCGATTCGGCAATTAATAGGAATACCAAATAAAAAAGAAAAATTAAAGGTTTTAGGCATAAGTAAAGTTGAGAGAGCTTATTCTTTGAACTTAAGCCCGGGGAAATTCTTATCCAAATAAGCCTGCGCCTCAATCGCCTCCGGAGGGGCGTTTTTCGCAGTATAGTAGCTTATCCTTAGCGATATATTGGGGCGCACCAGATCCTGTGGGCTGAAGACCCCTTCAGAGCGCTTACTTGTCAGCAGGCCTGAAGATTCCGTCTTCGGTTTATCGGTCAGTGAGCAGACCTGGGAGTGGTCGTTTTTTTCCTTAATCACAAAGTGGGTATATCCTTTCTTGAGGGTAAGCTCGCATGCCCGCTGCATGGCTAACTTTTCCACCTCTTGCTTATCCATATAAGCATTACCGCAGAAAGTGACCGTGGCGGTAGAGGGGGATATCGATTCGGTGATCACGGATTCCCTGTTACTCTGCATCATAAATCCGGAGCAACCCTGTAATACCAGGAATAATATTGCCGCAGCCAAATAATTTATTTTCATTTATTCCTCCTATATTATATCCGTATTATAACAGTTATTTAACTAAATAAAAGGCCTGAATAGACTTTTTTCCGCTGAAAATGGCTTGGGATTTCTGGTTTTAGAGATATAATATCCCTATGGGTAAACTCAAATTGGACTTACATGATATCTTCAGCAACGGACGGGTGATCGATTCGGAACTCAACCGCGTGATCCAGGAGGCGGTGAGCAAGAAAATAGAGCTGGTGGAGATCATCCCGGGCAAGGGCAGCGGCCAGCTGAAGAAGAGCGTATTGCGTTTCCTGGAGCAGCCGCAGATCAAACGGCTTTACCGCCGCATTGAAAAAGACGATAAAAATTTCGGCAGGATATTCGTGCATTTCAGGTGTTAGGATAAAATATCGAATGGCAAAGAATAATATTTTCTACGCATCTGTATTTTTTTTAAGCTTGACTGTAATTCTCCTTTCCGGCTGCGCATACCTGACTCATTTAGATGAAACTATGTTTATGAAGGGCTTAGGCGATAGCCAGAAAGAAATGCAGGCCGAATTAAATAAGGAGGAAAAGTTATACAACAAGTTAAAAGCCGATATTGATAGCGGCCGCCTGAAGAGACTAACCCAAAAACAGAGGATTTTCCGTATTTACGGGGAACCGGCTTTATGTAAACCGGCAGAAGGCCAGAGCGGCGTCAAAGAAACCTGCATTTACCGCAAGCCCACAGGAGGGCTGCTCACAGAAGTTATCTTGTTTAATTTAGATGCTCATGATAGGCTATATTCCTGGCAGATCCAGGGCTCGGTAAAATAGAAAGGAGGCAGACAGGCAAGCGTAAGCCAGGTTAGGCCATGGGTTGTTGTATAAAAAAAGGAGGGTGCCGTGAGTAGAAAGTTAATACTTAGCGCGTTGATTGTCTTAAGTTTAGTTGGTATGGCTATGGCAGAGGATGCTAAACCTTTACAGCTGGCGCTATTTAATCCTGTCCAGATGGTCCCGGAAACTAAATCAATCGCAGGTGTGAGCTTAGGTTTGATCTACACTGTCAATAAGGATGTTACCGGTTTTAGCCTAACCATTTTGGGTGTGAATAGGGCTACTGGAGATGTAAAAGGCGTAGAGTGGGGTCTTGGCAACTGGGTTGATGGCCTTTGTTACGGCTGGCAGGATGGATTTTTGAATCGTGTCGGCACCCGCTTTGTTGGTTTTCAAGATGGTTTAGTAAATATCACCCAGGGAGATCTGACCGGAGTGCAGCTTGGCGCGGTGAACTGGACTGACGGGTTTGTACACGGCACGCAGATGGGTATATTTAATTACTCAGTCGGCCGGTTTATTGGTTTTCAGGGCGGTCTGGTTAATGTTGCTAAGGGGGAGTTTAGCGGCGCAGCTTTAGGCATAGTGAATTATGCCGAAGGCCCCGTTAAGGGATTCCAGGGAGGCATAGTTAATTCCGCCGGTGAAATGCACGGATTTCAGCTGGGGCTGGTCAATTATACCAAATCTCTCGATGGGCTCCAGATCGGCCTTTGTAACTACAACGGCAATAAAAAACCCATGGAATTCATGGTCCTTGTTAACTGGTCATTCTAACTGATTGTAATTGACAGGATAGTCAGGCAATTAATCCCAAGCCCTTTTCGGGCTTGGGATTCTTTGTGCTTCGCGCAAAGGACTGCGCTAGATAAAAAATTATGGTGCTTGTTTTTGGTAAGCGCGGTATAATAATGCCAGGGTACAAACGGGGGGCGCTATGACATGGGAAAGGAGTCAAGTATGAAAAGGTGTATGGTTATGTTTTTTATTTCAGGTTTACTTATTTCGGGGTTTGGTTTTTTCCGGGTATTGGCGGCGGAAGGCAACCCTGAAGCCGGGGCAATCGCGCAGGAGTTCAGCCGTAAGGCCATGGATGAATTTAGATTAGCGGATCATCCCCAGTTGGATCCGGTGGCGATCAGCGATAAGCTGAATGAATACGCTCAAAAGTTTGCCGGCGTTCTTCTTGAGGCAGGGGTGGACCCAAAAACAGTTGATATGATCATGCAGCAGTCCTCGGTTTGGTATGGCCAAAGCTTAGAGGACCTCTTTGGCGCCAAGCCCTATAACTCCGTTATTCAGGCATACTCTGATAAAATCGCCGGTTTATTCAACCAGCAGCATCTCACCATGGATACTCAATCAAAAATAGTAGATATGACAAGCGATAACCTGGAGTCGTTCAATGATCTCTTTCATCCTATGGAAGACATAGATGATTAAAGAATTCAGGGAGAAACTGTATCGACAACTTTTTATTTAGCTGGAGGCCTTTGTGGCTTTGAAGAAGGGATAAGGAGCTTTTTTTATGGGATTTCCTAGGAACCGGATAATCAAGATCGCGGTAGTGCTGGTATTTCTATGCTGTACGCTCTTTGCGAATTTTTTCGCGGTGAGAATGATGTTCCGTTACGGGGTGGAAACCTACTTTTATGATAAGCTCCTGGTTGCCTATAATATAGGCGGCGCAAAAGGCCTTAAAATTGAGCTTGGGAAAATACCGTTTACCGATAAATCACCCCTTGAGTCAAAGCTGGCTAAAGATTTTTCAGCCAGGCTTGAAAGCTTAACAGATCCCGGGGCATTCCTGAAAGATAAGGTCCAGAAGAGCAGGAAAACGGCCTATTTTATCAGGAATTCGCGCAGCGCGGCCATTGTTTTGATGATAGTAATATTTGGTTTGCAGCTGATTGTTAATTCTTTAGGCAGTTTAAAATCCAGAAAGTCTCTATGAGGTTTATTCATTCGGGGAGGCGGCACCTGATTCTTGAGCTAGAAACTGTATTGGCAACTTCTTCTTTAGCGGTAAAATAAACTCTACCACAGAGGCAGCGGTAATGAGATCGGGATAAGGATAGGGAATGCGATTTAGCCCTCAGATTGCCAGGAAAATCGCCGAAGCATTAGATAGAGGTGAATGGTGGGCAATACTTTTTGCCGTTGCCGGAGCCATTTTACTGCTTTTTATTCTTTCCTACCCGCTATTTTTCATGAAATTCAAATAAAGATGGAGAGAAAGCAGTTAATAGGTGGAAATAAATGCTATTTTGGGAATAAATATGTTATACTAAAGTAGGGGGGATAAAGATGAATAAGCCACGGGATCCCCAAAGTTGCTGGGAGTATTGGTCTTGTCCGGAAGCCGAGAAAGCCAAATGTCCGGTTTATCAAAATGACTATGGCAAGAGATGCTGGTTTTTATCCGGCTGCGTTGCTATAGTGGAGCGTAAATTTAGGAATTGTTGGGAGTGTCCCTGGTATATCCAAACTACTATTGGGGAGGCTGAAGGAAGAATCTAGCAATCTTGCCCGAAAGCAAAAAATAAAATGCCTCATGCTTAGTTAAGCATGGGGCATTTTTGTTCTACAATTTTAAGTTGACAGGGAGAATAGGAAGTGTAGAATAAATATGACATGCCACTAAACAAGCTTTCCTTTGATTGCCCATCATCAAATACGCTGCGGGTAAAACTAAGCGGTGACTGGAAGATTTTCGCGGGGCTTCCCTCGGAAAGTGAAGTCATCAGCCAGCTTAACAGCCATAAAGATATAACCCAGCTTACCTTTGACCTCTCGGAGATAGGCGAATGGGACAGCGGGCTTGCTTCTTTTTTGTTCCACCTGATCAGGGAGTGCCGGAAGAGGAATGTTATTATTAATCACCAGGGCCTGCCTGCCGGAGCGGAGAAGCTGATCTCGCTTGCCTTGAAGGTGCACGAGAAGGAGATACCGCGCAGGGAGGAGCAGCTGTCCTTTCTTGAAAAGGTGGCGGATAAAGTTTTGCATCTTGTCTCAAGCACCCTTATCCTGGTTAGTTTCCTGGGAGAGATCGCCATTGCCTTTTGGCGCCTGGTAAAGGGCAAGGCCTATTTTCGCCGGGATGAGCTTATGACTATCCTGCGGCGATGCGGGGCAGATGCTTTTGCGCTTGTTTCTTTGATCAGTTTATTGGTAGGGATGATCCTGGCTTTTATCGGCGCGATACAGCTTAGATTATTCGGGGCGCAGATATTTATCGCTAATATCGTGGGTATCGCCATGGTCCGCGTAATGGGCGCGGTGATGACCGGGGTGCTTATGTCCGGCCGCACCGGGGCCTCTTTTGCCGCCGAGCTTGGCCTCATGCAGACAAATGATGAGATCGACGCGCTGCAAACCCTGGGAATCTCCCCGGTTGAATTTTTGGTTATGCCGCGCGTTCTGGCCCTGGTAATTATGATGCCGCTTTTGACCATTTACGCGGATTTTATGGGCATATTAGGCGGCCTTTTTGTCAGTACCACTATGCTTGGCCTTAACCCGGTAGAGTATTGGCAGCATACCCAGTCAGCGGTAAAGTTAAGTAATCTTTGGGTGGGGCTTATACACAGTTTTGTTTTCGGGATAATTGTCGCGGTTGCCGGATGCCTGCGCGGGATCAAATGCGCCAGAAGCGCTGAAGCAGTGGGGGAGGCAACTACTTCGGCGGTGGTCAGCGGGATCACCGGTATTGTGATAGCCACGGCGATCATCACATTTATTTGCCAGGTTCTAGGGGTCTAATCTATGGATAAAACCAGCCAGCCGGTTATCCGGGTGCGCGATCTTGATCTAAGTTATGACGATTACCCGGTCATGCGTGATCTTAATTTCAGCGTGAACAAAGGGGATATCTTTGTGGTGATGGGCGGCAGCGGCTGCGGCAAGAGCACGCTGCTTAAAGTCCTTATCGGGCTTAAAGAACCGGCTAAGGGAGAAGTTTTATACGATGGGGTTAATTTCTGGGCCCAGGATGAGACATCCCGGCAGGATATGATGCGGCGTTTCGGGGTGCTTTATCAGAGCGGGGCCTTATGGAGCTCTTTGACCGTCGGTGAGAATGTCGCTTTGCCTCTGCAGTTATATTCAAAGTTATCTGCCGGGCAGGTAGAGGAAATGGTGGAATTAAAGCTGGCATTAGTGGGCCTATCGGGTTATGCTGAATTTTATCCGGCGCAGATAAGCGGAGGCATGCGGAAAAGGGCAGGCCTGGCGCGGGCCATCGCCCTTGATCCGGATATTATTTTTTTTGATGAGCCGTCAAGCGGGCTTGACCCATTGAGCGGCAGGCTGCTTGATGATCTGATCCTTCAGTTGAGGGATACCCTCGGGGCTACGATCGTGGTGGTAACCCATGAACTAGCCAGTATCTTTGCCGTGGGAACTAACGCGGTGCTTCTGGATGCCGAAAGCAAGAGCATGATCGCCGCGGGCAGCCCAAAGGATTTATTAACCAATTCCAGGGATCCCAGAGTGATCCAATTTCTTACAAGAGGCCAGAAACAAGGAGTTAATTGATGATTAGAAAAGCGGATAAAAGAGTGATCGGTGCCTTTGTAGTCGGGGCGGTAGCTTTATTGGTCGGGGCAATATTGGTTTTTGGTTCAGGGGCGCTTTTTAAACAGTCGGATAAATATGTCATATTCTTTGACGGTTCGGTAAAAGGCCTTTCCGTCGGTGCTCCGGTTATTTTCAGGGGGGTAAAAATTGGCAATGTCAGCAGCATCGGCCTGGTTTATTACGCTGATAATAAACAAGTGCTTATTCCGGTAGTTGTGGATGTGGCCTTAGCTCGCGTAACGGGTGTCCCGGATAAGCTGGGTTACCCGGATTACGCGCTTTGGGTCAAACAGGGGCTGCGCGCCAAGCTTGAGATACAGAGCTTCATAACCGGGCAACTCATGCTTGCCTTTGATTTCTATCCGGGAAAGCCGGCAAAAATATACGGCATTATCAAGGATTACCCTGAGCTTCCGGCGCTTCCCATTTCACCGGATATCTTTGAAGTGATGGATGATATCCCGATCAAAGAGATCAGCGCTAATTTGCAGCAGGCAGTGGCGGGGATAAACAGGCTGGTTAATTCGGAGGGTATCTCCGAGCTGGATAAAACCCTTAGGGAGGTCACGCACTCCGCGCGCTCCTTTGGCCTGCTCGCTGAGTACCTGGAGCAGCATCCCGAGGCGCTTTTAAAGGGAAAATCAATTTCTAAAGGAGAATAAAATGAGAAAGCCCGTTCTATGCTGCGCGATCCTGGTTTCATTTGCGTCTTTGCTCAGCGGATGTTTATCCGTCGCCAATAGCCCATCGCCGAGGTTTTACATGCCTATGGCAATAGATAATGGGCGGATAAGCGAAAAATTTGACATTAGTCCCGGCGTGACCGTCGCCATCGGCCCTATCGGTATCCCCGAATACCAGGACCGGCCGCAGATCGTGACCGTGGATAGAGAGGGAATGCTTAAATTTGCCCAGTTTGACCGTTGGGGGGAATCCCTGGATTCCGCGATCGGCCGTCTGCTCAACGATAACCTTATGGTTATGCTTCCGAAGGCAAGCTTCTATATATATCCCTGCAACTTTGCTATCCCGCTTACTTATCAGATAGTGGTGGATGTGGTCCAGTTAGAGAGCAGGCTTGACAAGGAGATGCTTTTTGTCGCGCAGTGGTCGATCATCGATCACAAAAACAGGCAGATGCTCTTTACAAAGAGGTCGGAATTCCGCCAGCCGGTCAAACCGCATAATTATTCCGGTTTATCCGCGGCGCTAAGCGCATCTTGCGCCTCTTTAAGCAGCGAGATCGCCGCAACCTTAGCGGAGCTGTCAAAGCAACCTAAGGCAGAAAAGAATGTTTCGGGAGGGGCGTAATAATAAAAAAGGAGGGGCGTATGGATAATAAAGCGGTGAATACTCTGCGGTCGGTTTTGTGGGGGGCGGGGATAATCCTGCTTCTTGCGGCGGCATTTGATGTAACGTCGGCCAGCGATAACATGATGATCTTTTTGGCTTTGGCCTGCTTTGTGGTTTCCTCGGTGATCAAGCGCTGCGTTAAGGCTGGCGGCTGCTGTAAATAAATTATGAAGAAAACACAACTGATCATGGTCTGGCTCCTGCCCATTATCATAATCGGCGGGTTATTTTACCCTATTCTGGGGTATTTAGTAGTGGGGATGATGGCTTTTCTTTTGGCGCTCTCATTTTTTAAGGGCAGATACTGGTGTTGGAATCTATGCCCCAGGGGAGCATTTCTGGATATCGTCATGTCAAAAGCAAGCGCGAATAAGCCGGTACCCGGGGTGTTTGCGAAAAACTGGTTTCGCTGGACTGTGCTCGTTTTGCTGATGAGCTTCCTGGTAGTGCGGATTATCCGTTCAGGGGGTAACCTGGTTATCATCGGCGCTGTTTTTGTGGGCATGTGCTTGATTACAACCATCATTTCAGTCATCCTGGCCTTATTCACGAAACATAGGGGATGGTGCGCGATATGCCCCATGGGGTTCCTCCAGGGAAAAATTGGCAAAATAAAGCATTAATGAAAAATATCGGGATAGCCGTAACAGCGGCAGTCATTGTTTTATTCCTTGGATCGGCGGGTTTTGCCGGCACCCTTAGTTTTACCTTGGATGAAGGGGGTTATAACAGCGTTCCTCAGCCCAGGTTAAGATATCCTATCTATGATACGGTTACATTAACCGGAAATGATCCGTTAGAATTCCAGTGGTGGAACAGCTATGTCGGGGTGAGCGGATTTATCTTTAAGATATATAAAGGTTATAATATGTATGCCGCCGACCTCATCCATAAAGAGGAACTGCCGGGTGAGGCGAGTTCTGTTAAGATCAGGCCGGAATTATTTGAGGAGGGCCGGGTTTATACCTGGTCTTTGATCCAGATTTCAAGCGCCGGGTATAAAAGTGACAGGAGCTTCAATTCTTTTAAGGTGATCAAAAAATAAATATGGACCAGGCAGCTTATCTGCAAAAACAAAGAGAAGAGGAGGCCGGCTATGAGGCGCGATGCAAAAGGTGCGCCTCCTGCTGCGGCGCTCTCGGTGATGATCCCTGCTCCCGCTTGAGTAAGGATAGCTCCGGTAAATACTATTGCACCGTTTATGATACCAGGATCGGCAAACAGTTCACTATCTCAGGAAAAGAATTCTCCTGCGTGCCGATACGTTACCTCCGGCCCCGTCTGCCTTACAAGGACTGCGCGTATTATAAAAAATAAACACATTTTTGCTGGACAAAACCCGGAAATGTGTTACACTTAAACACAGTAGTGAATAAAGGTTCAGAGGTTTGTAGGCCGCGAGGTTTAGAAACTAAGCCTAGCGGTTTTTTGTTTCTGCCGTTATTTGCTATAATTTCAAGGAGAGGGGGTAGTAAATAATGGCAAAGGGTAAAGTAAAGTGGTTTTCAGACCAAAAGGGTTTTGGGTTTATCACACCTGAATCCGGTAGCGATGTATTTGTACATCACAGCGCGATCCAGGGTGAGGGTTATAAATCCCTGGCTGAAGGTCAGGAAGTCGAGTTCAACATCGAAAAAGGACCTAAAGGCGAACAGGCTACTAATGTAGTAAAACTGTAAGCTAAGCAGAGATGGCCTGGCTTCTAATTCAGAGGCCGGGCCTTTTTTTAAGATACCCCGCGCATGCACCCGGCGCCAATTGGAATTGCGCCGGTGTCCCATTGCGGGGAATTTGCGCGGGTACGCCCTTGTGGGCGAGGAGGCCAAATGAATACGGGAAAGATCAAGAAACTGGTTCGCGATAGAGGATTTGGTTTCATCAGCGACACTGACGGCAGAGAGGTATTCTTCCATCAGAACGCCCTGGTAGACGTCAAATTCGAAGCTTTAAATGAAGATCAGGCGGTTTCTTATGATGTCGAGAAATCCGATAAGGGCCTGCGCGCGGTGAATGTCCATCTCGCCTAATTAAACAAAGATCAACCCTGGGAATCCCAAATACTTAATTGTAATTGGGATTTCTTGGCTTACGGGTGTATAATATAAACTATGGGAAACAAGAAAACAAAAAAGGTGATCATTGATTGCCTGAAATGCACAAATCAGTCGGATTGCTGCAAGTTGGGCGCCTGGATCGACCTGGACGAGGCCAAGAAAATAATTTCTCTCGGCATCAAGGGGGATTTTTTTCATTTGGAGAAGGACGAAGCATTCCCCTCCGGGTTCAAGGTAGGCACCAGCTACGAGGATGAGCAGTGTGGTTTTCTTGACCCTGACGGCCTCTGCAGGATACATAAAGTTGATTATGCTTTTAAGCCGGTGACCTGCAAGGAATTCCCTTATGAAGACAACAAGATCGCTCCCATAGCCAGCGTATTATGCACTTTGCATAAATCCGGGATAAAAAAGAACAAGAAAAAGAGAGGGTAAACATGGATGAGCAGAAGCGGGAGAAATGGTATTTTAAAACCGGCTCTTTAATAGTTTCTTTTCTGCTCGTCGGCCCATTCATGCTTCCTTTGGTTTGGGCCCACCCGCGTTTCAGCAAGAAATCAAAGCTGATTATCACCGCGGTCATTATAGTTATGACCCTTATATTGACCATGCTTTTAGTCAATGCGCTAAGATCATTAGGTTCTTATTACCGGTTCCTCCTGGATGAGAAATTTTAACCATGCAATACACTAAAGGTTCACTCGGCAGGGTTTTTCTTCTGAAGTTTGAAGATGATGATGTTTTGATCGACCGCCTTAGCGCCTTCGCCCGGAAGGAACGGATCAAAGCCGCGGCCATGATCTTTATCGGCGCGCTTAAGAAAGGTGACCTGGTCACCGGGCCAAAGCTGCCGGTTATCCCGCCTTCACCCAATAAACTAACCTTTAAAGACGGCTGGGAGGCAATGGGCATCGGCACTATCTTTACGAATTCCAAGGGCCCGCAGATACATATCCATACCGGTATGGGCAAGAAGGATAAGGTTTTAACCGGCTGCCTGCGCGGTAAGTCAAAGGTATTTTTGGTGATCGAGGCGGTTCTCCTGGAACTAAAAGGAATAAAAGCCGGCAAAGAGATTGATCCTGCCACCGGGCTTAACCTCCTTAAAATATTATAATTTATGCCCTCCGGAGTATTTCAAAAACACAAACAGCTTATTCTTGTCACCCTGATAATACTTTTGGGGCTTGCCGTTTATGCCAATTCCCTGCACGGCCAATTCATCTGGGATGACGGCGTTTTTGTAAGGGACAACGCCTATATCAGGGATTGGTCCAGGATTATTTCCGTTTTCGCCGGGGACTCCGGGGCTGGTTCCTCTATCAAGATGAACTGCTATCGGCCAATCCAGATACTTACCTATACGATCGATTATGCGCTGTGGGGATTGAATGTCGTCGGATACCACCTTACGAACGTTATCCTGCATATTGCGGTTGCCCTGGCTGTTTACCGGCTGGTGCTGCTTATTTTCGGCAGTCTCCCGCTCTCCTTCTTCACATCCATGCTATTTGTTGCGCATCCGGTGCATACCGAAGCGGTTTCCTATATCTCCGGAAGAGCCGACATTCTTTCGGCGCTGTTTATATTATTATTCCTCATTTTTTACATCAAAAATACCTGCCGATTAAACTTAATGTCCTATATACTTATGCTCTCAAGCTGCGCATTAGCTTTTCTCTCCAAAGAAAATGCCCTCGTTATAGCGCCGCTTTTATTGCTTTACCATTATATTTTCAGGCGAAGGATCAGGGGGTGGCTTTTTCTTCCGCCTTTAATAATTTCTTTGTTTTACCTCTTATTGAGGCCGGTCAGGCTGGTATCCTTTTCCTTTGGCCCGGCCATGATTATTAAAAGGATCCCCGGGTTTTTTGCCGCCTTTGCCGGTTACCTCAAGATACTATTGCTGCCGGTAAATCTGCACATGGAATACGGCAACAGGCTGTTCAATATTATTCAGCCGCAAGTATTATCCGGCTTAGGGGCATTCTTTCTTCTCTTATTTTTAGCCTTGCGTAAAAGAGGCGCTAAGCGGGTGATCTCTTTTGCGATCTTATGGTTTTTTGCCGCGCTTTTGCCCACTACCAGCATTTATCCGGTGCATTCATTTTATATGGCGGAGCACTGGCTTTACCTGCCCTCCATAGGGTTCTTCCTTATCCTGGGCTGGGGGCTGGCTTTACTGTACGAAAAAAAGAATTGGCGTTTTGCTGCGCTCGGTTTAGCGGCCTGTCTTTTATCTTTGTATTCATATTTAACCGTTAAACAGAATAATTACTGGAGGGATGAGCTGGGGTTTTATAAGAGGACCCTGGAATATACCCCTAAGAGCCCTATGGCGCATAATAATCTGGGGAATATTTATTCGAGGGCAGGGGAGGAAGCCACGGCGATAAAAGAATACCTTAAGGCAATAAAGTTTGACCCCAGGCTCCTTGAGGCTTATTATAATCTCGGGGATATTTATTCCAGGGCCGGAGACCATAGCGCGGCAATAAAAATGTACCTGAAGGCAATTGAAATCGACCCTGGATACACGGAGGCTTATTATAGCCTCGGCAACGCTTACCATAACCTTGGTAAAATAGATAAGGCAATGGAGATGATGCGCAAGGCCGTCGAGTTAAACCCCGGTTATCTTGAAGCTTATAATAATCTTGCCTCCGATTATGCGGAGACGGGCAACATAGAAGAAGCGCTTAAGCTATGGAATGAGGCGGTCAGGCGGGATCCGGGTTTTGCGACGGCACATTTTAATTTGTCCGTATATTATTTCAGGCGCAAACAATATGATCTGGCGCTTTCCCACTGTGATAAGGTGCTTGAGCTCGGATATCAGGTTGATCCCCGCTTCCTCAAGCAACTGGAGCCTTTCCGGAGCAAGAAGGAGAGGTAACCTGGCCTTTATTTCGGGAGAAACAGGTTTGTCGCCTCTTGCAGCTTTATCAAAAATTCTTCCGGAGTTTTGATTTTAGATAGCCGCCTTAGCCAGTATGCGGGACGTCCATAGAATTTTTTCACGCATTTGCTGCGGTTCTCGGAATGTTCGATCAAGCTCTTTCTGTAACCGGTGGTATCATGACCCCATTCCCCCTCCCTGATAACCCCTTCCTTTATTTTCCTGCAGCGTTCCAAAGACCCTAATAGAGGGGTATATATATTAAAGGAAGCAAAATCAAGCTTCAGGTTAATGGCGAATTCCGTCAGTTCTTTCCAGTTATCCGAAGAGCCATTAAGCCCTAAGATAAAATCTCCGCATACATCTATTTTCAATCTGTGGCATAGCGCGATGGCCTTGATAATATCCTGTAAACTTACTGTGCGGTTAAATTTGGAGAGATTCAAGTCATCGCTTTCTATCCCCATGATAACCGTATGGCATCCGGCCTGGCGCATCATAACCAGGAATTCGTCAGACAATGACCCCGCTTTGATATAGCAGTGCCAGCTGAATCTCCAGCGCCGCGAGATCATGGTTTTGAGCACCTCTTCAGCCACGCCGGAAGGGAACCCGAAACTTAAATCCGAAAAGAAAATCTCTTTTACCTTCAGCCGGTGTAATAATTCCAGTTCGCCTATCACGCTTTGCGCCGATTTATGCGCGAAAGGAAGGTACGGGGATGACCAGGAGCAGTATGAGCAGGGATAGGGGCACCCCCAGCTTATGGTTACGATAGCACTGCGCCTGTATTTATCGAATGGAGAACGGTGCTGCGTATTAAGAAAGGCTTTATGGCGGGGCAAAGGTAACTCAACATTTTGTTTAAGGGCAAGCGGAGGCAGGCCATCAAGAGCCCCGTCGAGTTTTTGCAAAAGAGCCGGGCTAGGCCCTTCCCCGGTTCGAAAATACCCGGCAATCCCGGGATCAAGCGGATGCCGGATAACTGTTACGTTTAGGGGTAAAACCTCTTTTACGAAAGTTTTCTCCTGGAAAATATCCCCAAAGACAGCTATGCTCAGGCCTGCAAAGGCATCCCGCAACTTGATGAGCGCGGCCTTATCCTTATCCCATACGATTGAAGACATGGACATAACCAGTTGCGTGACCCTCTTTTCACGTATAAAACGCACAATATCTTTTATCGCCGCTCTATGAATTGTGCTATCCAGGTATGAAACTTGCATAGAGCCGGGAACCTGGGCGCTTAGCAAAATAAAATCAAAGGGCTGCCATATATACCTGGCTTTGGAGACCCACGTGCATACGATTCCTCTATACAAGGGAGGCTTACTGGGGGGATTTAGAAATAAGACATGTCCGGTATGTCGCGGAGTTTCTGTTTTAAGCATTCCTCTACTCTACCAGAAGTTGAGTAATCGCGCAAATGAAATCCCGCAAAACCCCTCAAAAAAACTTGTTTTTTGGCCTTTTATAGGGTATACTTATTTTGTCCGGTAACTCTGTTTATGGAGGTGATCAGGGTTGCCATGGTAAATTTAGAAGCCGGATTGACAAAATGGGTCAGTCCGGTTTTTTTATCTTTAAATTTTACAAACTTTTGCTATAATGACTAAAAAGGAGAAAGCCATGGATTTCAGCGCGATAAGAAAAGATATCAAGGCTTTGACTTTTGATTCCCTGCGCACTGACTGCGATAATTTTTTTGAAGGGGTGATCGTCAGGAAAGAGCTGGAGAAATTGAATACGCAGTTAAAAAGTTTTCTGGGGGAGCCGGTTTACCCTTCGCAGAACAGGCTTGCCCATGAAGTCAAGGAAACGGTGGACAGCTTTGGCGGTATCATGCCCGGCCAGACGCTATATTACAAAGATTCAGGAACTAACAGGATTCTCGCTATGCTTTGGCCGTGGCAAGACGGACAGCGCGTCACCGTAAAAATTATCCAGCAATAATTTAATATGAGTTTTACTTACCTGCAAAAAATTCCCACACCCGCGCAAATCTTGGAACAAATGCCTCTTCCAGCCGCGCTTAAGAAAATTAAGATCAGGCGTGACAAGGAGATCATCGAGGTCTTAAAAGGCAGGGACAGCCGTCTCCTGCTGATCATCGGGCCATGCTCGGCTGATGATGAGGAGGCGCTCTCGGAGTATGTGAGCCGTCTGGCAAAACTCCAGGATAAGGTCAGGGAGAGGTTGATCCTCATCCCGCGCATTTATACGAATAAACCGCGTACAACCGGCTCCGGCTATAAAGGCATGCTGCACCAGCCCCGCGCATCGGAAGGGCCGAATATCTCTCAAGGGATAAAGGCTATCCGCCGCATGCATCTTAGGGTATTAAGCGAATCGGGCTTAACTGCCGCCGATGAGATGCTTTATCCGGGGAATTACCCTTATCTGGAAGATATCTTAAGCTATGTAACAATAGGGGCGCGCTCGGTGGAAAACCAGGAGCATCGCCTGACAGTCAGCGGCCTGGATATACCGGTAGGAATGAAAAATCCCACCAGCGGAGACCTGAATGTCCTGGTAAATTCCGTGCAGGCGGCGCAAACAGCGCACACATTTATTTATACCGGTTGGGAGGTCAAAACAACAGGCAATAACCTGGCGCATTGTATCCTGCGCGGGGCGATCGACCACCACGGCCAAAGCATTCCCAACTATCATTATGAGGACCTGATCCAGTTCGCCGAGCTTTATTCGCGGCGTTCACTCGCCAATCCCGCGGTCATCGTAGATACCAATCACGCCAACTCCAACAAAGATTTCCGTCAGCAGCCGCGTATCGCCGAAGAGGTAATGCGCAGCTTAAGCAGGTCTAAGGTTCTAAAAAAGATGATCAAGGGGCTTATGGTAGAAAGTTACCTGAAAGAGGGCTCTCAAGAGGTCAAGGGAAAGGCCTTCGGCCAGTCAATCACCGATCCATGCCTGGGCTGGGATGATACCAAAGAATTAATTTTAAAGTTAGCGGATAAGAGCGGAGCTTAAATGGGCCTAAGGTTTGATTTTAACAATATGTTCAGTTCCAGCGCCGGCAGCCACGGGGTAAGCCGGCAGGATATTGACGATTTCCTTCCTGATGCCCGTAAAGCAGATGCTCACTTAAAAAAGATCATTGCCGATCCCAGCGCCAGGGTCAGGTTGAACCTGGAATGGGTAAAATTACCTGAACAGGATGAAGAGGTTATCGCCGGCATTCGTAAACTTGCTTTCCAGATCCGCGCCAAATATGAGAATGTCCTCTTTTTAGGTATCGGTGGTTCATACCTGGGCTTAAAAGCAGCGCAGGACGCCCTCTGCCCTCCCTATTACAATGAATTCAAATCTTTAAGAAAAGAATCCCCGCGTATTTATCTTGAAGGCAATAACCTTGACCCGGATACCTTGCAGGCGCTGCTGAAGAACCTCAATCCCAAAAAGACATTTGTCGTAGTTATCTCCAAGTCCGGCGAGACCACGGAAACCAAGGCGGCATTTATGGTTGTTTGCGCCTGGCTTAAAAAATCAATCGGAGCAAAATACGGCAGGCAGCTCCTGGCGATCACTGACCCTGTGTCCGGCTCATTGCGTAAAATAATTGAGGCCGAACAGGAAAAAGACGCGTTAAGCTTTCGCAGCCTGCCGCTCTTAAAAGGGGTCGGAGGCAGGTTCTCGGAATTTAATATGGGCCTTTTGCATTTGGCTATCGCGGGAGTGGATATAAAAGAGGTGCTCGCGGGTGCTAAGGCAATGCTCAAGCAGTGCTCCGGCGATGATGTGATGAAAAATCCCGCTTACATGTATGCCATGCTGCACACTATTCTTTACCGGAAAAAAGGAAAATCCCTGGCAATATTAATGCCTTTTTCCCAGGGCTTGAAATCTACCGCTGACTGGTATGTTCAGCTTTTGGCGGAAAGCTTGGGCAAGAAATACCACCGTAAAATTGAAGTGGGTAAAGACGGGGTGGAAAACTGGCTGAAGGATAAGGATAATTTATTTAATCAGGGAAGGACCCCGATATCCGCTTTCGGCACCAATGACCTGCATTCCATACAGCAGAATAATGTTGAAGGGGAGAATAACAAGGTTGTCACATTCATCAGGGTAGAGAAATTCAGGACTGATTTAAGCATTCCCGGCTCCGGTGACCTGCTTTCAGGGAAGAAGTTCAGCAGCCTTATGCAGCTGGCCCAGGAGGCAACGGAATGGGCCCTGGCAAGCGAGGGCCGTCCGAATT
>JAHFFQ010000111.1 GCA_023247875.1 Candidatus Omnitrophota bacterium
AAAAAACGTCCCGACAAATCGTCGGGACGCCAAATCTAACCAGCGCCCTATTGTCGTTTAGGATTAGTTACCGGAAATTGTCAACTGCTTTTTAATTGTTTTCACAATAATTGACCTTTTGCAAGGTAGTGTAAGTATAGTATAAAAGGATATTTTGTCAAGGAATTTTTTTATTATTTTATTAAAAACGTAAGTAGCCTATTTTACTGATAGATAAGGAAAAACAGGGCTTCACAGATTATCAACAACCCTGAGAAAAAAATCCACTATCCTGGGGTCAAACTGCGTGCCACTGTTACGCTTAACCTCCAAAACCGCGGCATCCTTCATCAAGGGGATCTTTCTGTATGACCGCGCCGAGCGCATAGCTTCATAGGCATCCGCCACATGGATTATCCGCGCGCCCAGAAGTATATCATCCCCTTTTCTCCCCTCCGGATAACCTGAACCGTCATAATGCTCATGATGCTGCCTGACTAAACCCACTACGGCGTTTAAAAAAGTCAGCGGCTCCAGTATCTGGGCGCCGATAACCGGATGCTTCCTGATCTGCTCCCACTCTAAAGGGGTAAGAGAGGATGTTTTAAGGAGAATGCTGTCCCCGATACCTATTTTACCCAGATCATGCAGCTCGCAGGCCTGGCGGATCAACTCAATATCCCTGGCCGGCAGCTTCATTTCTTTGGCGATGGCCACGGCATAATGCACCACATTCTCCGAATGGCTGTGCGTATAGTGGTCGCGCGCGTCAATCGTCTGGGCAAGGACCTTGATAGTGCGCATATATGTAGAGCGCAGATCTTCATAAAGCCGGCTCAGGTTAGTGGTGGCGTCTTCTATCCTCCCGGCCAAAAGCGTGTTTTGTTTCTCCAGGGCCAGGTTATTCTCTACTAACCCGAGGTTTAGCCTGCGGCTGGCTGACAGTAATCCATGCAGCTTGATACCGCTGTCAACGATGAACCTTAGCTTTTCCGCTCCGGCCTCCCGGCTCACTGTTTCAAAAACCCCTGATTCAGCAAGCTCAACCGCCTTATCCGTTTGGCTTGTCTCAAGCAGCACAACCGCCACACAATCAGGATCGGTATTTTTAAGTTCACGTAACAGTAAAACGGTATCTGTTTCAGGGAGAGTACAATTTATAATCACCAGGTCGCAGATACACCGGCTTAAACTTACCATGCCTGCCTGACCGCTGGATTCTTCGATAACGGTATAATTCCCCCAGCCAAGCAGCTGCTCCTTAAGATGAGAAGAAGAGGATTTGTTATCGCAGATCAAAAGTATCTTACCGGCGTTAGACATATTTATTCCGTATTTTTGTAGTATTTCCCGATCGCCCTCTTGATGCCGGATGATGTTGAAACAAAAGCCTGCACGCTGCAACCGCTCAAAAGCTCCACATCCTCGATAGCCTGCGTATCCAAAGGATTAAACATCGCCAGGGTCAGGTTATTGCCGATCCTGTCTATCGGCACAAGCAGATACTTCCTGGCAACCCTGGCCGGAATGATCGCGGCGACCTCGGGGCTCACCTCGTAAGTACCCAAGGGGAGGTACGGAAAGCCATACTGCGCGGTGAGCGAAATTGAGATATCCTCTTCTTTGGCAAAACCCAATTCCACCAGGATCACCCCGAGCAGTCCTCCTTTTTCCCGCTGGGTATTTAAAGCTTTATCCAACTGGGCTTTATTGATCACCCTCCGGTCCAGCAACAACTCACCTAATTGCTTGTTGATAATTCTTCTTGGCTGCATAATAAAAATTATACCCCTTAACTCCTCATGAGGCAATACATTTGTTGAACTCTGTAACCAAATCCTCTTTCTTGATGCCGGTGTCAATAAAATCCCAGGGAAGGAGGCTGGCGGTGGATTTTTCGCCGAGATAAAACATTGGGTCGATCCCCTCGTCGGAAAAGGCCTCTAGCCACTTGGAAAATGAAAAATGATTTGACCAGGCGTCAAACCTGGCGCCTTTTTTGTAGGCAGCCAGGATGATCCGGCTTAATCTCCTATCTCCGCGGGAAAGCACCCCTTCCAGAAAACCCATTTCCAGATTATGGAAATTAAGCTTGATCCTTTTATTTTTGCAATGAGCCCTTAAATAATTCTGTTTTTCTTTAACCGAATCAATACTCTCCATCTTCAACCACTGCAAAGGCGTATGCGGTTTTGGGATCAAAGGGTTAATGCTGATATTCACCTGGCTGGCACCTCCGGCCACCTTCTTTTTCAGCTCCGAGGCCGCACGGGCGAAATCAATAATTGCCTGCAAATCCTGCTCCTCTTCTTTAGGCAGGCCGATAAGAAAGTAAAGTTTCAAATGCTGGTATCCTGCCCGATAGGCTTCCTCTACGGCCAGGGTAAACTCTTCAACCGAAAAATCCTTGGCCAGAAGTTGGCGCAATCTCTCTGACCCTGCCTCAGGGGCAAAGGTAAGCCCGGTCTTCTTTATTTTAGCGATCAGGGTAGATACATTTCCCAACAGGGACCTGGCCTTTAATGACGGGAGAGATAAATTGACTGCCTGCTCTTTGAAGCCACCGGTCAAATCCTCAACCAGCTTTTCCAATCCGGGATAGTCCCCTACGGAAAGCCCGGCTAAAGATAATTCTTCATAACCGGTAGAGCTGTAAGCCTGATTGGCTAAGGAGAGGACCTTCTCCCTGCTCCTTATCCTCAGGGGATAATACTGGCTCCTCGCCTGGCAAAAACGGCAGCGGTTGGGACAGCCGCGCATGATCTCTAAGCTTATCCGGTCATGCACTACCTGAACATAAGGCACCAACCAATCGCAGGGAAAATAAGCAGAATCAAAATCCCGGACTACCCGTTTTTTGATCTTTAAAGGCAGATTTTTATTCTTGGGGGAAAAGGCGGTCAATTCACCGGAGCGGTCATATTCTACCGCGTAAAGCGCGGGAGCGTAAATCCCCTCGATCCTGGAAAGCTCCAGCAGAAATTCCTGCTTAGGCATCCTGCCGTTTTTATAATCATCTTTATATTTACGGTAGGCGTCTACAAGCTCCGGGATCGCCTCTTCAGCCTCTCCGATAATGAATAGATCAAAAAACTCATGCATTGGTTCCGGGTTAAGGCTGCACGGACCGCCTCCGATAACCAATGGAAACTTATGATCGCGCAATGAGGACTCTAAAGGCAGACCGGCTAGATCCAGGATATTCAATACATTAGTATAATTCAACTCTGAGCCGAGGGAAAACCCCAGCATATCAAAACCAGCCAGCTCCTGATTTGATTCCAGAGAAAAGAGGCGCCTCCCCCCGCTTCTTAAAACCGCCTCCATATCCGCTTCCGGGGCAAAGAATCTTTCGCAGGCCAGATCAGGGATCCGGTTTAAAATTCCGTAAATTATCCGCAGGCCCAGGTTGCTCATCCCTATTTCATATAAGTCCGGGAACCCAAGACCGAAGCTTATGGCGGATGACTGGAGTTTTTTCCTAGAGGCATTCCATTCATTGCCCAGGTACTGTGCCGGACGGTGCACCTGCAAAAGGATATCTTCTATCATCATTAGAACACCGCGCGTGTCCGGTCGATATTGACCAGGATCCCTAAGGCAATAAAAGTGGCCACAATGCTGGAGCCGCCGTAACTCATCAGCGGCAAGGGCAGGCCGACCACCGGAGCCAGCCCCATGTTCATGGCGATATTAATAAACACCTGTAATGCCAGTAAAATCGAAATGCCGTAAGCAAGCAGCTTGCCGAATGAATCCTGGGTCCTTTTGGCGATGATAAAACCCTGGCGGATAAGCAAATAATACAGGGAAATAACCAGGACGCTGCCTAAAAAGCCCCATTGCTCTGAAAATGTGGCAAAGATAAAATCCGTGTGCGACTCCGGCAGAAAATACAGCTGGCTCTGTGTCCCGGATAGCCAGCCTTTGCCAAAAAATCCGCCTGATCCAATGGCTATGCGCGACTGGATCACCGTATATCCGGCCCCGAGAGGGTCAATATTCGGGTTAAGAAAAACCAAAAGCCTGTCCTTCTGATAGGGCCGCAGGAAATTCCAGAGAAAAGGCAAGGGCACTAGCAATAGGGTCAACAACACAACAATATATTTTAACCGGACATCGGTCAGATAGAGCAAAGAAACAAAAGCCAGTAAAAGCATAAGCCCGCTTCCCAGATCCGGCTGTTCAATTACCAAAAACATGGGGACAGCTACAAATACAAACGGCAGGACTATGCCGCGGAAGATCCCGAATTTTCCCGAAAGCAGGGATATGTCGCTGGCGGATTTACGGCTGAAATACCGGGCCAGAAATATTATAACTGCCAGCTTGGCAAATTCCGAAGGTTGAAAATTAAACCAGGCGAACTTAAGCCAGCGCTGGGCGCCCAGTCTGATTATACCGAGGGAAACTACCAGGAAGAGAAAGAATAATGCCAGGCCATAAATAAAATAACTGGCATCCCAGAGTTTGCGGTAATTAAAACCCGAGATAAGAAAAAAACAAACTAATCCTATAGTTAACCAGAGTATCTGGCGTTTGTAAATATCCTGCCAGAGGGCTCCTTCCTTCTGATAGGTGCTGCTATAAATAGATAATACCCCGATGAGCGCGATAACCAGCGCGATGATCAATATCCTGATGAATGAATTTCTCATATAAGCCCCTGTTTGTTCATCTGTTCAATGATCCGCTTGGCGATAACACTGGCCGCATGCCCCGGCCCTCCATTTTCCAGGAGAACGCAGATCACGTATTTTGGTTTATCATACGGAAAGAAACCGACAAACCAGGCATGGGTCAACCCTCGGGACACCTGGGCAGTGCCGGTTTTCCCGGCAACTGCCACCGGCAAAGCGGACAAAACATTCCCCGTTCCTTTGGCATCGGAAACAACCTCCCGCAGGCCTCTGCTCACTGCCTCAAATGTGCTCTTCTTAAAAGCTACCGGCATAAGCCTCTTCTTTTTCTTTTCAAGATCCACACCTCCCACCGACTTAATAATATATGGAACCGGCAAATATCCGCGGTTAGCGAATACCGCCATCATGCCGGTTAATTGTAAAGGGGTGGTCAGGCAATCACCCTGGCCGATGCTCAAATTAGCGGTGTCCCC
>JAHFFQ010000112.1 GCA_023247875.1 Candidatus Omnitrophota bacterium
GATCAGCCCTGCCGCAAAGAGATAGAGATAATAATCAGGAGCTTATTGAAATAACTATGAGCGCGCAAGAGCTGGTTTTGAATATCGCGGTTAATTTAGGCAGGCTCGGCAGATGGGCCTACGAAGGAAAAGTCAAGCGCTTGAATCAGTTTTTAGAAGAAACTGAAGAATACCTAAATCAACTTGAAAAAGCGTCTAAATCTTCTCGCTTTCAGAAGACTTTTGATATCTTTAGAGAAAATTTTAATAAGCTTAAGAATGATAAGAAAGTAGATTCGGCGTGGGCAGAGATGATGTTTACCTGGGCTAATATTTTAACGCATCGGGCGCGCTTAGTTTGAAAATATGAATATGATTGATTATCAGAAAGGTTCAGTCGTCAGCAAGGAGTTGATCAAGAAGGAGAAGGGTACGGTTACCCTGTTTGCCTTTGACAAAGGCCAGGGGTTAAGCGAGCACACCGCGCCATTTGACGCCTTAGTTTATCTCATTGATGGTAAGGCAGAGATCGCTATTGCCGGTAAGGTAAATTCTGTTAAGGCAGGGGAGGTTGTCATCATGCCGGCAAACAAACCGCATTCTTTAAAGGCAGTAGAGCGCTTCAAAATGCTTTTAGTAATGATAAAAGCCTAAATAAAATGTTAAAGAAAATCTTGTGTATTGCAGTGATGGTTATCTTTCCCATGGCAGTTTCATGGGCAGAGATAGTTTGGGAAAAACAGGGGAATTATTATTATCTTACCAAAGAGAACAGGAATAACTTCAGCTCAGAGGGGGCCGGGCCAAACATATTCGCCCGCAAATACCTGACCTATGACGGGGTAAACTTTCTGGTGCGGGGAGCAAAAGAGTGGAAGGACTACGGCCGGCTCAACCTTGAAGGGAACAATATGTTTTCCTTGCCTATACGCGCCGGAATGAAAATAGATGAAGTGCATTTTTTGGCGGGAGGCAACTACAGCAACAGCTATGAGCATGACACCTTAATGCGTTTATACGGGGACAAATACTTTTATGCCACTCTTACTATTATTTTTGTCTACCAGGATGGCGTTTATAAGAATTTTTCTCTCCCTGTTTTCTGGGATTGGTTCCGCCTGGGGCATGGCGCATGGTCTAAGGAGGGGGCAAGGATAGATTCTTTGGGCGATAACCCGGTGCGCAAAAATTGCAGCATGTTCCACATCACCTTTGCCAATCCCCGGCCAGCGGAGCCGGTAAAGGATATTTTGCTTAGCGATAGCTGGTTGGATGACCGTCCATTTTCGGATATTTTCGCGGTTACAATTAAGTCTCCCGATACGATGGAGGCAGCGCCAAAAAAAGCAAATTGATTTTGAGGACCCCGAGGCATTAGATAAAGGAGAATCATGCTTGATAAAATGAAAGCTTTGTTTGAGATGCAGAAGAAGATGCAGGAGGTAAAGCGCGAACTGGAGAATACGAATTTTGATATCCAAAGCTCCGACGGCCTGGTAAAGATCACCATGAATGGCGCTCAAGAGGTAAAAGGCATCGTGATCAAGGATAACCCGCAGCTTGAAAACGCGCTAAAGGACACCTTTAACCGGGCGATCAAGCGTTCGCAGGAGATCGGGGCGCAAAAAATGAAGGATGTTACGGGAATCAATTTACCAGGCTTAACATAAATAGGCTTAAGGGACAGTCCCCTCCGGGGACAGTCCCTGTGAACTGGGGAGAAGATGAAAATATTAGTTGTAGGTTCAGGTGGGAGAGAGCACGCGCTGGCCTGGAAGATCGCGCAATCAAAGCTGGTGAAGAAAATATTCTGCGCCCCCGGTAACGGCGGTATCTCACAGCTTGCCGAATGCGTTGATATAAAAGCCGATGATGTCCCCGGACTCCTGGATTTTGCCAGGAGGGAGAAGATAGACCTGACCGTAGCCGGGCCGGAAGCTGCTCTGGTAGCAGGCATTGTTGATGAATTCAGCAATTATAAACTGCCGGTATTCGGCCCGCGTAAGCGGGCGGCGATGCTTGAAGAGAGCAAGGCATTTGCCAAGCAGATCATGATGCATTACCATGTGCCCACCGCGGGGTTTCGCGTATTCGTAGATCTCAGCGAAGCCAAGAAATATATCGGCGCAAGAGGCGCTCCTTGCGTGGTCAAGGCAGACGGCCTGGCACAGGGCAAGGGTGTTATCGTGGCAAAGAGTATTCAGGAAGCCAACCGCGCAGCCACCGCAATGATTGAAAACAGGGCCTTCGGGGATGCGGGTAAGCGCATTATTGTTGAGGATTGCCTGGTCGGCCAGGAGGCATCAATACTTTGTTTTACCGACTCAAAGGTTATTGTCCCGCTGGTTACCAGCCAGGACCATAAAAGGATATTTGATAATGATCTGGGGCCCAACACAGGTGGAATGGGAGCATATTCTCCGGCGCCTGTAGTAACAAAAGAGCTGTTTAATGAGATTACGCAAAAGGTCTTCAGCCGGATGATCGCCGGCTTAAACGCCGAAGGGATCGAATACCGGGGCATACTTTATGCCGGGATAATGCTGACCAAAACCGGGCCGCAGGTATTGGAATTCAACGTACGTTTCGGCGACCCCGAAACACAGGCAATACTTCCGCGGCTTAAGACCGACTTGGTGGAGGTTATGCTGGCAGTGGTAAACCAGAAGCTCTCCCGCTACCCGGCGTTGGAATGGGACCAGCGCGCCTGCGTGTGCGTGGTCTGCGCGGCAAAAGGATATCCCGGAGAGTATACTAAAGACAAAGAGATCTTTGGCTTGGATGAGGCTGCTAAATTAGAGGATGTAATGGTTTTCCACTCCGGGACTAAGAAAGTTGGCGATAAAATCGTCACCAGCGGCGGCAGGGTCCTGGGGGTGACCGGATTAGGCGCCACGATCAAGGATGCAATAAGCAAAACATATTCGGCTGTGAATAAAATAAGTTTTGAAGGCATGCAATACCGCCGGGATATCGGAAGAAAGGCCATATAGGGAGGAAACATGAGCAAGATCAGCATAATCATGGGCAGCGCGTCAGACCTGGAAACCGTAAATGAAACGATCAATTTGCTGAAAGAATTTGAAGTCAGCTTTGAGGTCAAGGTATTATCCGCGCACAGGGCTCCTAAAGAGCTGGCGAAATATGTAGAGTCAGCGCCGAAAAAAGGGGTACGGGTATTTATCTGCGCTGCCGGCGGTGCTGCGGCATTAGCCGGGGTGGTTGCGGCCCACACTGTTTTTCCGGTGATCGGAATACCTATTGAGACCAAAAGCTTAAAAGGCATGGATTCACTTTTATCCACGGTGCAGATGCCCGCAGGCGTGCCGGTTGCCTCTATGGCTATCGGCCGGGCAGGCGCCAAGAACGCCGGCCTATTTGCCCTGGAGATCTTAAGCGTAAGCGACGCGCAAATGGCTGCCAAGCTTGTTGAGTATAAAAACAAGATGCGGCTTAAGATCAAAATGATAAAGTTAGGTAAATGAGCTTAACCAAAATAATAAAAATCAATCCGGCTAGCCCCGAAGAGAAATATATTGCCCAGGCGGCCAAGGTTATCTCCGGCGGCGGGTTAGTGGTTATCCCCACGGAAACGGTTTACGGCATTGCCGCTAATGCCCTGGATAAAAAAGCCCTTGAGAGGCTTTATGAGGTTAAAAAACGCCCCATCGATAAGCCTTTTTCTCTGCTTATAGGAGAGAAGCGTAAGGCAGATGAGCTGGCCAGAGATATCCCGGTGGCCGCGTATAAACTTATGCATAAATTCTGGCCCGGGCCATTGACGCTCATATTAAATGGGGCCGGAGAGGCTAATGTTGGTTTGCGCATGCCGGATCATCAGGTTGCTCTCAAGATCATTGAACAGGCGCATGTTGCAATAGCCTGCCCTTCAGCAAATATCGCCGGAGAACCGGCGCCGGATAATTTTGCTCAAGCTATTCAGAATATGGATGGCCTGGTGGACCTGGCTGTTGACTCAGGCGACGCGAAATTGGCTCAGGAATCTACTGTTGTAGATATGGCCGTCCAGCCGCTAAAGATAATCAGGAGTGGCGCGATAAAGGATGAAGAGATAAGCGCGGTTGTAAAGTCAAAAAACGTGCTTTTTATCTGCACGGGGAATTCTTGCCGCTCGGTGATGGCAGAGGCATACTTAAAGAAGCTCCTGGAAAAACAGAAAAGAAAAGATGTAGAGGTGAGTTCCGCCGGGATAATGATGCTTGCCGGATTAGGCGCCAGCGAAGGCACGCGCGAGGTCTTAAAGAATGAAGGCATTGATGTGGGGACGCATCATTCGCAGAGGGTGACCAGGGAGTTGGTGGACAGGTCGGATATTATCCTGGTGATGGAGAGGTCTCATGAGGATAAGATCCTGCAGCTTGAGCCGCTGGCAAAAAATAGGCTTTTCTTATTAAAGGAATTTGCTAAAATAGGTGACAATGACCTGAATATCCCTGATCCCCTGGGGGCTTCCCTGGAATTTTATGAGAAGACCTTCAGCACGATCAAGGATGCCGTAGAAAGGATAATGAAGATATTATGAACAAGCTATTGATCGCTTCAGACCACGCGGGTTTCCCCTTAAAGGAAAAACTAAAAAACTATCTTGAGAAAAAAGGTATCGCTGTAAAAGACCTGGGTACGCATAGCCTGGAGCGCTGCGATTATCCTAAGTATGCCTATGAGCTGGCCAAGGGAATCTCTTCGGGAAAATATAAGCGGGGGATACTTATCTGTAAAAGCGGCATAGGCAATTCCATCGTTGCCAATAGATTGCCTCGGGTGCGCGCAGCACTCTGCTATAACCTTAAAGCAGCTAAGTTAAGCCGCGAGCATAATGACAGCAATGTCCTGGTCCTGGGTTCGCTATTCGTAAAAACGGATTTAGCTAAGAAGATGGCGATAACCTGGTTAAATACAAAGTTCCTGGGCGGCAGGCACAGGCGTAGAATTAACCAAATAGAAAAGATCACAAGATAGGGACGGTTCTCAAGCCAAAGCAGAACTGTCCCCTAAAAAGGGACACTTTCGCTTTGTGTTCAGAACCGTCCCTAGGTAAGGAGTGGAGAAGTGAAACACTTAAAACAGGTTGACCCGGAGATTTACGC
>JAHFFQ010000113.1 GCA_023247875.1 Candidatus Omnitrophota bacterium
GGGATAAAAGATAATTCAATATGTGTATGCTTAAGAGATTTGACCAGGTAGGCGTAAGATGTTCAACAAAGAACTGTTTTGCCGGGCCCAGGAAAGAATAAATCCATTCCAGGGTCTCCACCGGTATGTTCAGCCCCAATGCCGCGCCGATCCCATGGCTTAGATATCCGGATAATACCGCTAAAATCACGCGCCATAAGCCGAACTCTATATTACCGGCTCCTATAGGGAACATCAAAGTAGCGTCAAACCAAAGGTCGCCTAACCTCTGGAAGAACGTATATTCTTTGTTCTTTATTTGATGGGCGATAGCGTTGATATGCATGGCTGCGTTATCTAATTTTAACTGGCCGTTTTCTCTTTTTCGCAGTAACTCGGCATTATCAAATGCGTATCTGCCGAAGAAAAACACTACTACTTTCGCAAGGTAGTAAAGCGCTGCCAACGGAATGCCGACCAGCCTGATTAAAACCAACGCTAACCCCCGGCGCTCACCCGTGAATCTTCTTAAAAACTCCGTGCTGTCGCGGTAGGCCTTAGATAATTCCTCTGCCAATGACTCCCCTGTCAGCCCTATCTTATCTATGAATCTTTTCGCCCGCTGAAATTCCTCCTTTTTATTCTCCGGCGCTTTCTTGGAAATTCTCAGCAATTCACGGTACGTCCTGCGCAGCTCGGCAACCGTTAAATCATCTAAATTCTGAATCTTTGTTTTTTCTTCCTCGGGGACGATCCTGCCTATTCCCTCTTTTAATGCCTCCTCCTTCAATAAATAAATATTGAGCCTGGTAAATCCACCCTGATAATTCACGATCAACCCTACTATGAAACCGATGCTGAGAAAACCAAGGCTATAGGTAATTGGCATGGCAAGATACCAAGTCCCCATTACATAAGAAGGAAGCAGGGGCATGAATATTGCCGCGGTTATGGTAAGGGCAGCTAACCCTAGAAGGGAACGGAAGGCGAATAATTTATGCAGGCCTTCCCTGTCTTTGATGCTTCGCACAGCCAAGGATAATCCTGCGTATACAATAACTAAGGCAACAGCCGCAAAAGGAGAGGCAAGGATTGCGGCCTTGGCACAGATAAATTTATAGAATAAAGAATAAGCGGTATAAACAACGAGGAATATACAGAGTGGCAATGTTTTCTTAAGGAAATTGGTGAGGCTGCTTTTGCCTATAGAGGTATTTTCGGCGCTATTAACCGGGCTGTTTGCCTGCGGCCCCGCCCTTTCTAATCCTGCCATAGCTGCATATTGCGCATAGCCAATACCATGTTCTTTCCCGGACACCGACTCCATCGCGCCCGCCCCAACAGGGCTTTCGGCAGAAACATAATTATTGAAATTTATTACCTTTCCGTTAATTATAGTTCCCACTGGAAGTATACCGAATTGCCCACATTTCTTATAAATGAATATTTGGTCTAATCCGGGCACTCCCCGGTCAAGTAACAGCACGCCGCCGTTTCTGAGGGAATCCCCTAATACTTTTACTTTGATTTCTATAACCGGTAATTCCTTGTCATTAACTACCGCGATAGCAAATATGAGGTCAAGTTTCCCCTTTTTAATTCCTACAGGTGTCAAATCAAAGCTATTTTGATAAGACTTTCTGTATGTAAGATTAGAGGGGATCCCTCCAAGGAAATCAACCGCTCTGATTATTTGCCCTTGAGAGAATAACTTGGCAAGTTTCCTCTCGTCTTCTTTGTTGATATTCAGTTCCCAGTACAAGACAAAATCACTCTTATCTTTTATCTTTATTTCTAATAAATAGCGTTTAGCCTCATCTTTCTCCAGGAGAACAAGTAAGTTCATTTCAGCTTCAATTTTCCCGCCGGACGGGAAATGCCTATTAAGCCACGACTCTACCCTCGCCTGAAGGCCGACTATGTCACACCCCGCCCGTAACAACTGATCGCGGCTAATAATAATCACATCGTCTGGCTCAACTAAATCTATGGCATATATCGCTGTGCCTGGCAATATACGAGCTAATTCTATCGCATTTATATATGGCCATCCTGAACCAAAATCAGCCACATTAAACAAGTTATCTTTTTCCAGGAATCCTCTTAATTTATCGTTAATTAATAAATCAATAATGCTGCGGTAACGTCCTGAGAAAGTAAGAATATGCTGTGGTCCAACGGGTTCCTCAAGGTCACCAGAAATGGCGTTTGTTAAGCCTCTGACTGCAGATGAACTTTGGGTCAGATTATTTCCTGCCCCCTCAACAGCTTGCTTTGACTCGCCAACATCTGCCTGTGTTCTGGCGCTGCGCACATACCTGATTGCCCATACAATAGCTATACTAACTACTACTACCGGTATCGTAACCGGAACCATAGCCGCATAGTATAACCCTATGCTCGCCGCGACTGCTACGCTAAAGCCAATAGCCGCCACCACCGCGCCCAAGGGGCTTGAGCCATTCGCTTTTATTTCAGATTCAAGCACTTTAAATGGGACGGTCTTCGTCTCGATCTCGTCTTCGGATAAAGTATAGAAGAAATGCAATCTTTTACTTAAGAGCCGGTTATGCCCGCTGTCTAAGTTACCCTTGGTATCAAAATAGATCACCAAAACTCTTTTTCCAGGGAATTCATTGACAAACAATCTCTTGTTCCATAATATCTTGGTAGAGTAAATTCTCTCCCCTAGGCCTAAGATTTTTCCACCGTAGTTGACAGAAGAAAGTGCCCTTATAATAGCAGCTCTTTCATCCCTTTCTGGCTGGCGGCAGCCTTGGCCTTTATATATATTCACGGTATAATTAAGCCCGTCTTTCTTCACTACTAGCGCCTTAACTTCTTCTTTCTCTTTCTGCTCAGGAGTATTCCTATATGTTTTTTCAGTAATGCCTTTCTTGACCAACCAGCTTTTAATCTTTTCTAGCGGGATAACGTATGCCCGGTCATTATCATCAAGTTCGGAAGTCAATTCTTGTATTTCCCTGCTTAAAGATATGTAAGTTGGGAATAACGCCTCCGCAGTTGACTCCCTTAAATCATTCTCTATTAACTGCCAGCATGATTCTAATAGATCATCTTCCTTGCCCCGTACATAGGCTGTATCAAGAATATTAATATTTTCTTTAAAGTCCGGCAGGCCGCTGATCAAGGGCTTTATTTCATTCTCCAGGATGTCCCCGGCATACCCAAGCCTGTCTTCCTGTTTTGTGTTGGGGAAGGCGTGTCTTGCTATCCTTGATAAGGTAATTCTTGCCCCCTCCTTCTTCAAAGACCGGTAAGCGCTTATGAATTTTACTGCGTCATCTGTTAAGCCAAGCATTTCCGTAAATTTAACAAGCTGTTTTAAGTCCTTTATCGAATTCACTACCGCCTCGTGGGAGGCTTCGATATGAGCGCCTATCTGTTCCAGGACAGCATTTAATCTATCGCCGTCGAAACAAAGCTTGACCAATCCTTTGAGAGAAGTTAACTTCCTGATGGCGGCGGCAATATCCCCGGAAGCTAGATCATCGTTGATGCTCTCTTGTAAAGCTGTTATTCTGCTTTTGTTTTCTTTAGCTCCGCCCCTGCCGAATTTAATTTCAAGGCGCAGGCCTAACACAACCGGCTCCACCGCGCCGTTCTTAAGGGGGCTCTCTGCGGATTCCTTGGGCTCAATCGTAAAATAGCCTTCCGTTCCTTTAATAACCAGTATCTGGTTATTTTCCGGGTTAACTCCGGGTATCAAGCGACGGATTAATGCCTGTGGTATTTCAATTACACCAAAATCTTCCACCTTGACCACCGAAAGCAATACCCCGGCGTTTTTATCCTCAACTATGCGCCCGGTAACTATATCTATGCTTTCCGGATCAAAATGTTTCTTGCCATAGCTTGCCATTAATCTTTTCAGGCGGGTCGGGAATGTAACTACCGAAGAGTAGCATTCTATTACGTATTTCCTGCTGGTCCTGGATTCATCCAAGACCTCTCTTCCCAATAAAACAATCTTACTCTTATCTTTTGGCAGCTGAGAGGCAATTTCAGGAGGCAGCTGGACCTTGCCTCTTTCATACGGCCTTTCGAATCTCCCCATAAAGTACCCGTTTCCGGAATAAACAGGGCTGGCAACAGTATCGACCGTTCCGCCTTTCCTGGGATCATATGGCTGCGCGGGTTCATGATCACCATCTGAAGGTGCCCGCTCTTTCTTTTGCTTCTTCTTGTCTTCCTCAGGAGTACTTTCGCGCCTAATCTTCTGCGTGGGGTCTATCGGAGAAACCGGTTTTATTGCCGGGCTTTCGGCGGCGGGGCAAGAGGAAGATCCACCCCTGTAATGATCACGAACTAATTCATCCGTCTTTTCTTCCATATAGGGCAACACATTCTCTTTAATGAGCGGTTTCTCTCTCAAACTCCAAAGACAATAAATGTTTGTTACCATGCCTTCAATTTCGGCACGGTATTTTTTAACAAAATCTCCGAATTGAGAAGGTATAGTTGGGATTGCTTGCTTGTTGGTATATTCTAAGGCAACTGAGATGAGTTTTTCCTCAAGTAAAGTATACTGAAGAACATGCAGCCATTCGTGCTTGCTGAATCTCTCGCCAAGAATAAGTAAAATAGGGTTAGCAAACAAGGAAACAAAAAATGGAGTAGCTAAGAACATAAATATCACAAAGGGCGCGCCGCCAAAAGGATTAAATGATTGGGAGAATAATCCTATGGCAACCAACAAAAATCCTGCTATTGCCATAGAAATACGTATTCCGCGGCCGTTTTCAGTTACGATTAACTTGCGCAGCCGGACCCCCTGAACAACTTCCCGTACAGTAGGCACCCTCATCTGCAACCACAACGTAAACAAATGACTTACCGCATGAATAAAATTCCGGGATTGTAAAGACTCCTTTAACTCCTGAAACGCAATTCTGAACTGACTAGTAATGGTATACCGCCTCTCTTCAATCTCTATGTGCATCCTTTCTTTTGCTTGACCCCTTACCCACGCTTTTAATTGGCCTAACGTCATGCCCCTCATCGCTTCCCTTGCCTGCAATAACCAGCCGGTATCTTCGCCAATTGGGCTTTCGGCGGCC
>JAHFFQ010000005.1:0-17097 GCA_023247875.1 Candidatus Omnitrophota bacterium
CTCTGCTGTGGTGTTGCCTTTGATCTCCTCCACCAAAAGCATCTTATCCAGATCATCATTTACCATATCCCAGATTGCCTTGGTGATGGGATGGGTTATGTTGAAGGAGAGGGTGTGGGATACTGGCTTCTTTGTCTGGGTAAAGCCGAATTTCTCAAATAACTTTGTTGGCTCAACAGAAGCAGGCGCACCCTTTGCCAGGGTTTCCTCCAGGGCTTTGAGTATGCCTTTCTCTTTGAGATATTGATAGCGGTTCTTGGACTTAATGGCCTCAACAAAATGCTCTTTGAGGATGGCTTTTGCATCTTCATTTAATCCCATTTCTTCGGCAATAGCGTCAATCAGGCGATTGAATTCCTCTTGATTATTCTGAATGATTTCCGCGGCAATAGGATGTATGGGCGTGAATCCGAACTCCTTTAAGAACTCGCAGGCATCAACTGCCGCAGGCGCACCCTTTGCCAGGGTTTCCTCCAGGGCTTTGAGTATGCCTTTCTCTTTGAGATATTGGTAAAGGTCCGGAGACTCTAACGCCTCTGCGAAATGCTCTTTCAGTATTGTTTTCGCCTCTTCGTTCAGCCCCATCTCTTCCGCAATAGATTCAATCAACAGGTTAAACTCCTCCTGGTTCTCTCCCATAATCTTAACAGGTACAGATTGTTGCGGCACCCAATCAACCAGATACTGGTTCGCCCAGGCAACTATATGGATTATCAGGATGGTAGAAATCCTGCCTAATAAGGAGTCTGAACCGGGGTCAAAAGGCACAACTTTGAGCTTCCTGTATTTCATACCGGAAAGCTGAGAAATCTCCTCAAGCTCTTTCAGCACATCACTTTTAACGCTTAATGACTGCATAAGAGTATTTTCATCGGTGTAATCCACCTTCTGCAAAGCCTTAATAGACTTTTTGCTTAAACCGATTGCCCTGCCCAATTGCACAATAAATTTATTGAATGCCTCGGGATGCCTCCTGATTATATCCTGCAACAACCCCTTTGAATATTTCTGTTCGGTAAGCGTTGACAAACCGCTTAACAATGCCTTGGGGGTCAATAGCGGCCTCGTGAGATGCCCAAGCACCTGCTGCGCCGTAATTGCCTTCTTAAACGCCTCTTGTCCCAGCAGGGTATTGTAATGCGGATAATTGACTCTTGCGGCTAAATTATCAAGGATATCATTCTCTATTATTTCGCCTTTGCGGTAATATTCATCCAGCAGTTTAAATGCCCTTCTGTATAATATACGGCTATACGCAGCTTTTATCGCATAGAATCCTGATAATGCTCCAAGGATCCAGGGCGTGATCACAAGTAAATTGAACCCGTAAGCCACGAAAAGTGTACCGGATACCACGCCGATAATAAACCGGTGGTCTTTAATATTCTCCGCATTGGCCTTAAAGAAGATCTGAATGCTGTATCCGACCACATAACGCAGGAAGGCGCGATAGTTGGGTTCAAAGACCATCCATAATAACACTACGAAAAGGGCAAAGTGCTGGTAACTCAAGCCCATTATGAAAAGTATGGAAAGGATTATGTCGCTTGCTGCCCGGGCATTATTAGCGGCTTGAGCTTTATCTTGATGAATTGCGGGAAGCGTCAATGCCCAAGCAATAAGATGTACAGCTGCAAGTACGAAGAATAATGCCTGGCCGGAGATAAATCCTGCGGCAATCATTAAGGGAAGGGCTGCAACAGGGCAAACATAGCGGGTATAAGTATTATCGTGGCGGATCCTGGGGTTAGCCAAAGCAGGATATACCAGAAGCGAGGTGGCCATAATATTCCAGAAAACCTCCCAAATCCAGAATGCCGAGGGTATGAATGGGCCTATAATAAGGTAAACCAGCAGCATTCCGGCGCCCAGTTTTACGGTGGGCTGATGGGCATAGAAAAGCTCTCCACAGTTCATTATATTATCCGCAGCCTGCCTTACAGTGGGGATAAAATCTGATTTGCCGGTTACAGTCCAGTATTTCTGCGCCAGGGTGTAACGGTGTATATAATAGGTAAAATGCCAAATGCTGCCGGGGTAATAGAATGTCCCGTAAAACCATTTGGGGAAGCCAAGATGGAGCCCGTATAATCTATTGAAAAGAAGGGATATGGTCCTGTTTATTGAATGCGAAGTAAGCATGATATATCCTAAGAAGAAGACTGCCAGGACAAATGCCGCAGTAAGGTCAATACCCAGGAGCACGATGGTGATATATGAAAACAAGAAGTTAAACATGACTAAGGGTTTTAAGCCGTAGAACATAAAAACCAGCGTAAGGTTGGTTAGTTTTATGTTCAGGGGAACTAGCGGATCGCTAAACACGAGGTTGCCGTAATAATCCTGTAGCATTTCAAAATAGTCCATAGCGTACTTTTCATTAGGCCCTCTTGCGCCGATCAATTCCAGCCCTCTTCCCTCTCCCCCCATGTATGAATCATCCTGCAGGGTCTGACCTAAATTCTTTACCTTAAGCATGCCCGCGACCGCATCTTCCGCAGCGCGCTCCAAGGGGCTGATAATCAGGCCTTCATATTCCTCTTTGCTGGCAATCTTACCGTATTCATAGATCCTGCCCAGCTCTATCGCCCAGGGCACGGTGCACTGCGTCCAGCCGATGCTAGCTATCCATTCATTATTAGGAACCCTGCCCATTTTCTTATCAGCGCAATAAAGCGGGAAATTCACCGCTGTAACATTGGGCTGGCTTAGGCGTGCGGCAATAAGCGGCACAAACGCGGCTGCTTCAGGACGTATCTCTGAGATACCGTCTATCCGGAAACTGGTGGGAGCCCGATAACGGGAATACAATGAGATAAGCCCTCCGCGTACATTAACCAGCCATTCAATAACTATGCCTGTAGGTCCACCGGGCTGTCCGGCCCCGGCACCGCTCATTACCCGGTCAAAGATGTAGTCATTTTCCGGAAGGGCAAAATATTCCTCCGCTTTTTTGGTATTGCCTACCACAAGATCGGCAGCCGGCTCGTCGCTCCTGATAACTCCGTACTCCAGCTTATGTTTAATGAACCTGCGCAATTCTTCATCCAGGCGAAGGAAATATTCTTCATCTTTATCCAATGACCCGCTTCGTAAAACAATATCCCTTTCATTAAGGGTCAGCATATTTAAAGGCAGCCAGCTTTCTGCATTACGGAAGATTACCCATTCTAAATCCCCGATTCTTCCCTGCGCAATATTTGCTGCCTGCAGAATATCCAAAAGCTTTCGCATCAATTTAGTCCTCTTGGCTGTATCCGAGTAGAAGCCTCCCTTGTCGTCAACTCCATACTTTAGATCTAAATACCGCTCACAATCAGGATGCTCTCCCAGGAATGACTGTTCAGCTAAATACATATACCCGATATCAGCCACCAGCTTGCTGCCTTCCCAGGTCCTGAATTGGGAAGCATGATTCATATTAAGCATCCAGGACATCCTGTATGTTAATCGCTCTAAATCCAATAAATGATGGGTATCGTTATCAATTTTCACGGGCATTGCTTCCAAATCTGCCATAGTTTTCTTCACTTTGCCTTCGTTTTCAAACTTCTCAGCCAGCAGTATCTTGAGCGCCTTAAGTGCCTCTTGCTGCACTATGACAATAACCCTGTCCTTTTCAGTTACGTTAAGAGAATCCAAATACCTCCTTAAACCAGGAGAAAGCACAGAATTAATGGTATCAGCCAACTCTTCCGGATCAAAAAGATTGTGGAGGAAATTATTCCACTGGCTGGGAGCGGTATTTAGGACAAGATTATTGAATTCGCTGTGGTAGGCTTTGTTTTTAAGGAGGATATTATGAGCTCTGAATATATCCTTTAACCTTAACATATCTTCCTCATCAATCAACTCTCCTTTTCTACGCGCCCAAATACTATTTCCTTTGTGGCTAGTTTCCTCATAATACCGTAAGAACAGGTCTCTCTCTTCTTTGTCCAGTTCATCAACTTCCGAGACTGAAAATACCGGCTCTCCCTGGCTGCGCAGTGAAGTATCTGTGGAGAGTATAAGCGGAAGCTCTATGGCCCAGGATCCTTCTTCAAAGTCAAAATACACAATGGGGTCATTAAAGGTCGCTGGATGGAAGGTGAGCCGCTGTAATTCCTCCCAGTTCACCCCGCCGTTAAACACCGCTTCCTCCAAATCAACTTTATAGAATTTATTCGCGATAAGTTTAAGTCTATCCCAGGTATCAAGCAATGCCGCTCCATTATCCTTGCCGCTAATTAGCCTGTTCCTTTGCGCTTTATTCAGGTGACCGTCCTTACGCATCATTTCTATAAAACGCATGACCATCCTGCTTGCCATACGCTGCGCTAATTGACCGTCGCACTTTGACCAGATAAAGTTATGTATCCCGAAACGTTTTTCAATGATCTTTACCTGCAGGAACAAGTTTACAGCTGCAAGCAGGAATCCCCAGGCAAACAGCCCGCTTATTCCCGCCAGGATAAGAAACCCATTAGTGTAAAGAAGTAATGCCGTCCCCGCCAGAGAAAGGAAGATAACTCCCTGAATCAGCGGGAATAATTTCATCCCCGCCTTGATCCCGAAGAGTTTCTGCGCCCAATATTTCAGATGGCTCTTATATATGACGGTATATTGCAGCCTCCTGCCCCAACGTTGACAAGCTACGGAAGGCCAGCCAAAAAGATACAAAGTAACTCTCGGCATCAGGCAAATAGTCAAAGCCGTTAATGAAAGAGCCAAAGATATGATCATTGCCTGTTGCCATAAAGAATACGCCATTGCGGCAACCTGCACATAAGGGATGCCGAAGATACCTATAAAATAAATTAGCAACGTAGACATATACCCCGGATAAGATATCATCCATTTATATGAATGCTCGTTATTTCTGGTTACCATATTCAGGAGGCGGGAAACAATAACCGGCAACACTAGGAGCACCACTGCCATAGATAATAATTTGGGCAATAATACGATGCCCAGTGCGCTGGTGATGGAATAGCTTAAAGCGATCCCGAATATAGCCAGCGATATTTCGCGCAATCTCGGTAGAGGATAGGTATAAGTAGCGAAGAAATTCAGTGATTTTCTTATCTTTTCCTTCTCTTCGGGATTGGAACAATTATCGTAGGCCTGCCGCAAGTAGTCGTCTTGGCTGCCTGTCAGCACTTGCTTGAGAGCAAAATCATATAAACCCTGGTTAGCGCCTCTTAAATGATTGTCCAGGATCTGTTCAACTCCCTTGTTAGGTATGAGGTATTTTGCCGCCCATAATACTAAAAATACTACAGCCATAGTAAAGAAATAACCGAATGCCAAACCCAAAGTACCCTTAAATAGGATAAGGATGGCTAAAAATCCGGAAACAGGAAATATTGAATATTTCTTAATGAAATGTTTGTTTTCTACCAGCAGCCTTAAGCCCATAAGCAGGCTGAATAACCTCAAAGGATATCTCAGGCGATGGCCCTTAACTTTTTCATCCCGCAGGCCGGTAACATAAGGAAGAACAAATTTCCTAAAAATCTCCTGCGCCGCGTATTGACAGTCTTCGTCCCCCAGTGAAGAAAGGATTGCCCAGAGGAGTTCGGGGGAAATCGGCCTAGATGCTTTTTCTGAATTAAAGACGGATTCAAAATAGAATGATGGGTCTTTCAGCTTATGCCATACCACTGCCCTTAAGCGGACATTCTGGTCATTGAGAATGCCTCCCAATAACTCGTTTAACCTTAGGGGAGTCAGTCCCATTGCCTCAAACGGGCTCCGGAAAGTCCCATCAGGCCTGCGGCATTTCTCAAAGAGCAGGCTGAAATAAATGGAGTTCATAAACTCCCGCGCTGATTCAGGACCTTTTGTTATCCTGTCCTGGTTGCCGTCTTTCATCATTGGCTTCATTATTTCGCTGAAGCAAGCGGTAAGCATCACGATTTCCGGGATAATCTCTTTTTCTCTACCCTGTTTCTTCAATTCTCTGGAGAGCTGCCTTAGATATTCCGCAAAAACCACGTTATTGCTGAAGCTACCGATACAGAACTTGAAAATCAGGTTCTCCACTTCACGGTAAAGCGGGACCTCAACCCATCCCTGCCACTCTTTTCCGGGTATATCTTTAGCATATTTGCGCGGTCTTTCCACCTTGATATAAATGCCGTTTCTCGGGCCTTCCTCCGCTACGCTCGGCTCTTCAACTTCATTAAATTGCAGCCTGTCCTCCCTGTATTGCGCTTTATTAGGGTTGATGATCCTGTCTATCAGCTCATAAAGGATATAAGAGGTAACATACTCAAATACATCCACATCCCTGTTCCAGATAAACGTGTCTTTCCTGAAGAATTCCACGACCTTGCCGAAGGACCATCTGCCTTTAACATCCCGCCATGCACGTAAGGCCTCATCAACATTAACGGCATTAAACTTCTTATCGCGAAGCATTTTTGATCTCAATTCTTCTTCACTGGTAACCTGCCATAACAGCTTATTGCCTTCCTCTTTAATCAACCCTTTAAATAACATATGCAGCAATGCCCGCTCGTCTGTGAAATTCTTCCTGTCGGCGGCTCTTTCCTTGGTGAAACCTAAATCAGTTAATGCTTTTTCAATATGCGGCCTGTAAATCTCTTTCACCATCCGTACGTACATTTCCCAGAAACGGGCGCGGCCTTCTTTGTGCGCGCAGAGCGGTGACAACCTCTTCGCCGCAATATCCTCATCTATTTCCTGCTCTATCTGTCTGTGTAGTTTTTCGTTATAAAGGCGGATTTCTCTTCCGTTATCGTACATAACCATATCTTTGAGCAGGTTTTCATGAAATTCCTTATCAAACCCTTCAGTATTTGTACCGGGAGTATTCCCCCTTAATACCTTTAACTTTTTGAGTGCCCAACTGAGGCCGAAAATGCCCATTATGGCGGCTAAAATCAGGAAAGCGGAAGTAATCGTTCCTCCTGAGATACCTACAACTAACCTATCTTTTCCCTCCCGAGCGGGAGAATAATCGTATGTGCCCGTCATCTTGGGCCAGGTTTCTTCAACAAAGACATTATAGTTCTTACCTATTATGTTGTTTCTCAAACGGTTATAGCCTTCCTTGGATTGCGGCCCATACCACGGCACGAACCTGTCGTCCTGATACTTCTCATCTCTATTCTCGTTGATCTTCACCAGGTTGCCGTTTATATACAAGAGGTGCTTCAAGAAGTACGGGGCAGGTAAAAGTTGCATATCATATTTCTGGTAGAGGCGCTTTAAGTCTTCTAATACACCCGGTTGAATAGGAATCTCCAGCACTTTTAATTCTCCGGGATTGTTGAAGTTCGGGATTATCTGGAGCTCATAAAGAGGCACTTCCTGGGGCAGGGATTCCCACACATCTCCGCGCAAGATGGTAGTAATATACGGCAATTCCAAATGGTTATTATGATTCCTTACCAATTTTGCGTCTTTCGCGGATTTGAAATCGTCATATACGCCCATGCCGTCAGCCCTGGTAGCCACCCTGCTCTTTCCGATAACGGCGAGATTAAGATTCTTGGTGGCGTCTACCTTGACGTCCTGAATAAACAGGAGGATTTGTCCCTCCTTGCCCAAATCTTCTAATTGGCTATACATAGCCCAATCGCTATCTCTCCAATTGTCATAGCTTACCCCTAATCTCATCAGGACCTTGCTCCACCAGGATGGCTGAGAATATTTCTCAAATGAATCATCATTGGTTTTATTCCATTCAAAAGTAACACTCCTATGGCTGATCGGAATAATCGGGTTTTCGCAGTAATCCAGGAAGTAAACTAAATTCGGATCACCCACAGCAAACCCTGTCTTGGGATTCAACGCAGGAGCACCCAATTTACCGCTCTTGGGATGCCCGCGGTTGCTGCGTAACTCCTGGTATGCTTCTCTTGGGAAAAACTCAGGTACAGCTATATGAGAATTTTCTGTTCTATCCTGCAGCCACCTGTAGCTAAGCTGATTATTCGGCTTAAACCCTAAGTCAAAACCTTTCTTCACGCTGAATCTTAACTCTCCTGTCCTGCGCAAAAGTTCAGTAGTATTTGCGAGGGAATAAAGGTACTGGTTGCCCTCAAAGTCGTATGTACCCCTGGCACTCATCTGCGGAATACCGATTTGGCCGTATTTCTCCTGCTTTGCGCTATTGGCGTAAACATAGAGTAAATAGAGGGTCGACATCTTGCGGTATTTCCCGTCAACAAGATAACAGGTTGATTGCTCTTCCGAATCCCCGATGCTGTTCTTGGTTTCTTCATAATAATCCGACCTTATGATAGTCTTTCCCTTCAAGCTAAACGCGAATCTATTTTCACCTTGGGTCATATTCCTTCCGTCAGCATCAAATATCTCGCGCATATTAACCGTATTTTTGTCCACCATTTGTCCGTTAACATCTATCGGCCATGATTTTCCCCCCAATTTCTTTATCGGATCTCTCGGAAAATCTTTGATCATGGATGCTTCGGCTAAAAAGCCCTTGTTGACCGCCTTTAGAACGCCCGCATAATACACCACTCTTCTTTCCAGCCCTTCAAAATTTCCATTGACCACCCGGCCGTCAATAATCTCTATGCTCTGGTCAAAGTTGTTTAGGACCTCCTGATGAACAAGCCGTAAAGGATATTCTCCGGTCTTAACATTCTCTATTTGCACCTTTAATTCCCCGGTTAAGGGGTTATAATCCAGTGCCCCGGAAGTCTTAAATAGATCAAAGCTCTTGTCAGGGAAATAATTAGTTACGGTAGACCTGTCCGCGATATCGTCAAAACTGAACGGCATTCCGCTTGAAGGGGCTACTTTGCTATTTTTGGTATTCTCGGCTAACCTGGTTATCTTAGGTAATTTTGCCCAAATAGATAATATGGCTTGCTTCTTATCAGGAGTAATTTCCTTCTGCCTTATTGCCCTCTTTAATAAGCCTTCAAAATTAAACCTGAATGCAAGATTATCCCTTGAAGGATTAACAAAGAACTGTTTCCAGGTGTTGTCGGTTTCTCCGAAGATGGCCAGGAGTTCCCCTTTTGCCACCGTATCACAAGGGAATAATACATAATTTTGCCACTGCCAATTTCTCTCGCTGACAACTTTCTTCTCATACCAGGTAAGCAAGCTCTGCAGATCATGCAGCCTTAAAGTAACCACCCTCTTACCATCCACGATTTCAAAATTAATTGCCTCCGATTCGGTAAACTCAATTAAATACGGCTGGCCGTTACGCCTGCCTTCAATAATCGTCTTGCCCCTGTCCGAAATAAGCGGGCAGCCCAGTTTTGATGAACCGTCATAGATTGACTTGATCACGCGGCGCAGGTTGCCTATCTTTGCGCCGTTATCTGTCAGGTCATAGGCCATATCAACCTCAAAAGACGGCAGGCCTTGGGCAGTAAAACCTTCCTCCACTACCTTGTTACCCTTGCGCAACTGTACCTGGGTGCGGGTAAGCCAACCCCTGTCCCAATAGTAATCCTTATAGTCAAATTCCGGGAGCCATTCCTTATTGTCGGGAGAATATTTGTAACCTTTGCCGGAGATCTCAATACCCAGATCATCATATACCGGCACATATCTCCTGTTGATGCCATCACTGAATAAGGTATCCCTGAAGAACAGCCTTTCAAAGGCGCCCATCTCGGAATACAGCTCGCTTAACTTTACCTTCTCCTTATAATTAAACCACCAGGTATCCTTCTTTACGCACACCCCCTCCATCCTGCCTTTATCAGTGGATTTTCTGTGCACCCAGTCGGCAGTAGCGGTGATTGCCGGAATACCCCTGACATAGGTAATGGAGTTGGCGTGCGACTCCCATTCGCCAAACCTTTGCTTGCTGAATTTAACCTTAGTTAGCCAGTCGCCGTCGCCTATCTCAATAGGCAGCCTGAACAATCCGTAGGTCTCAGAGGTAACCTTGCCGCCTTTACGGTAATCAATATGCTGTTTCTGGATCACCGGCTCATAGGGGTTGATCTTGGGCGCGTCAAAATTACGATGCCAGACCTTTAAAGTACGGGTCTCTGCCAGCATTACCTCCCCTTTTCGCAGATTCTCCAAGCTTCCCGAGAGATTGGGATAAGTAACACTATGGGTTTCAATACGTTGCTGGTCATAACGCAATTCCGTGACCGTCTTTCTAGTAATAGAAGTGAGCCACTGGCCGTTTACATATACATTCCTTTCCTTTTCTAAAGTAAGCGGATCCAGCCTGTCTTCAATTACCGGCACATTATAAGGAAAGATCAGCGTTACCAATACCTCTTCCGGCTTTCCGTCTCCATCCACATCAATCTTAATCTTAAATTCGCTGAAGCGCTTATAACGGATGATTGCCCGCTCAATGGAATCCATGCGCTTAATGACTTCCATTACCCGGTCAAACTCCTCTTTGCCTACGCGTATCTTCTGACTCATTTTATCTAAATAAGGCTCGCCCGGCTCTAAGCTGCCGTCCTTGCGTTGAGTAATCCTGCTGTATATAACCCCATATTTGCCTCCTAATGCCTGCGCCATGCGCTCGGCATCAATCCTCTGTCTTTGGTATACGGTTGCCATTTCCAGGCGCTCTTTTTCGGAATAACCGAAGACTACATGGAATCTCTTGCCGGTGCGCGGGTCATCATAAGTAAACTCGCTGCCGTCAGGGTTATACCAGATCAGCTCATTAGGCTCTGACTCCAGCTTCTTTAGCTCTGCTTCTTCCTGCTTAGTAATAGTCCCCTCGTATTTTCTATTTGCCAGATTTGCCCGCTCAACCAGCCTTTCATACAGATCCTTATAGGGCTTCCTAGATTCTTTCCCTACCCCTATTTTAGGGAACCTGCCCTCTATTTCATCAAGCTTTTGCGGCCTGCTTATCGGAGGAAGCGCTGCGCCATCCTCACTGCTATTCAAAATGTTCTTTCCTGCATGCAAAAGATCTACCTGCAATGCGGCGCTTAAGTCTACATCGCCTAAAGGAGTGAGTTCTTCGCCAAAACCAACAAAAACCTTCTTTTCTGTTGCCCGCGGCCAGGTATGCCTATATTCAATGCGCTTTAACTCATTTTCATAGAAACGCGTCTTCTCTTCCATCTTTGCCGCCAAGTCGTTCCTCCCTAAACTAATGAATTTCCTTGCCGCGGATTTATACGCCATAATCATTTCCGCTACCACTTCGGGGAATCCCATGCGGATAACCTTGCCGGCTATGCTCTCGCGTTTCTTTAGCGCTGCCTGTTCATCCGCCTGGTCAAATAATTTTACACCTTCGATATAGCGTTCATTGGCGAGCGCCCGCACTACATTGACCGTCACCGCGAATGATTGCTCGATCCGCTCAAGATACCTGAAGAAGTCATCCGCGCTCATGTTTAGCCCTTCGGGGCTGAAAAACCAGTCAATTTCCGTCATGATCCACCTGCTCTGGGCATCGCAGGAATGCCTCTCTTTATTGTCTTGCTGACGGAAGAGACCCCGCGAAGCGTCCCATACCCTTGTCTTTGCCCAGCCAAGAATTTTCTTCGCGGCTCCTGCATATTTGGAGCTTCCTTCAATCCTGGCATAGTCGCGTAAAAACGCGTAGGCAATGGCATTAGGCTCGGTAATCTGGTTCCTGGTATCAGGTACCTGTTTTATACCGCCGTCCTGTGAAGCATTCTGCATATCCACCAACCAATCAGCGCATAATTTTAAGATGTAATGGTAGGGTGATTCCTTGCCGGTCTTTTTCTCATAGAACATTATAGCCAGGCCCAATGCGGCGGTGTCGGCAATACTGGGCCCCTCTATGACCTCACCCTTAAAGGCATTAAAAGCACGCGGAATGCCTCCAAAGTTCTTCTTATCGTGCTTTTTTTCCGCATCCACGAATTTGCGGTAAAACTCCAGGATGTCATTGGCGATTTCAATATTGCCGGATAAAAGCGATCTGTATATCATCAATACCTGCGTCCAGGTAGGAGCGCGGCCGGTATAAATTTCAAGTTCATAATCAAGGGCCATAAATAAACCGCTGGGGGTATGCTGTTTAAGAGATCCTGCCTTAGGGCCGGTGCGCACTGTCACTGAACCTTTGCTGAGCCGTTCCAGCGCGGTTTCATAAGCCTTTAAGTCCCTCTCGATATCCTCGCGCATCTCTTCCAAGGCTTTTCTGCCGAGGACAATCACGCGGTATTTTTTATTTCCTTTGACATCCTCCTCCACCCCTAAATAAACAGGAGTCCGAACCTCGCCTTTTTCCGTAGTTACAACGAGCTTACCTACGGGGGATTTTTTCAGCTTACGGAATTCTTCTTGCGAATAGGGTATAGCTGTATCGATGAACCAACCCTCTTTTACTTCATAAGCATATCCTTCCGTTGCCCTTAACACATCCCCGAGGAATTTAATCTGGAAAGGCAGGCTGATGGGGAAACCGGCAATATACAGGCTTATCCGGGTATGTCCGGGAGCAGTAGCGAAGGGTTTATCCCATGATTTTTTGGGGTTGCCGAAGATTTTATACAAGTGGTTAATCACCGATGGAAGGTTAACTGAAATGCCTACCACGCTAAAGAAGTTCTCTAAAAACCCGCCGCTGCTTCCTAAGGCGGTAATAGGAATGGTATTCATCGGACTGCCCTTGATAGCAGTATAGGCAAGCTGTATAGGATTTATGTCGCCGGTGAGCGAGAAATAGTCGGAACGTAAAATACTGACCAACGTCTCGTACTTTGCCTTATCCCAGACATTGAGCTGGCCGCCTTGAACCTGGCTTTGCTTGACGGTTATCTGGCCTAAGCCATTTGCCCCGATATTGCCTGCCAGCGTCAGCAGGTTAAGGAAATGCATCGCTACCGATTCTTTCTCCCTGCGCTTGACAAAATCTGTGAGTTTCTCATACTCTGTGAGGCTGAAGTGATGCTTAACATATCTTTCCGCCTTGCTAATCGCTTCTTTTTGTTCCCCGGGTGGGAGATTCTTCCAGCAAGCATCTATCTCTGCGTCGGAATGCATCTTCTTTTCCTGGCTTAAATAGAACTTGGCAAAGAATTCGGCAATCTGCGGCTGGGTTGGCCGCTTTGCCCAAAGAGCCTGGAATTGCAACCCGGATGTCAAATCAAAAGCAAGCCGCAGAGCGGCACCTATCGGTGCATTTAAGCCTACAGCGGCAGTGGCAATATTTACCGGCACAAGCACTGCCTCCAGGACAAGCTTTCTTTGCAGAGCGGTACGAGAACGCTGTACGGCATGCTTTTCTATACGCCGGATAAGCTCGGCAAAATTCGTCTCTGCGCGCCGCGATTCAAGATAATTCTGGCCTAAGATGATCTCCCCTCGCTCCAAAGCGTCATCTCCGTAAACATCACCCGTGTATTCATCCTCCTCTTTAAAGGCTCTTTGGATATCATTTAATTCCTTTTGCGTCCTTAAACTGTATACCTGGATAAGCTGGTCCTGCTCATAAGGCCAATACATTAACCAATGCCTCTGGCCACCATCGTAGAGGAACAGGTCTATTCTGTGATCCAATTTCTTATGGAACTCATTGTGCTCTGGCACAATCTCGTCTTTGAGATAAAACTTCTCAACCCCGATAATATGGCCCAGGTCATTCCTCTTTACCTTTGCCGCTACATACGGCTGGATGCCTGCGGTTACGTCAATGTTTAATATCTTTTTGATCTCCGCCTGCTGTTGAATCGGGTCAGTAAGCTGCAATACCCCCAAAATGTTGGCCATAAAGATGTAGTGCTGGATGCTTGACTTGTAATACGCCTCTGCTTCGCGCGCAGACTTCAGCCCGCCTGTGATCACGCCTTCAAAATAACCCTGCTCATCGTGCGCTTTAATGTAGGCATAGAAAGATATGCCTTTCTTAAGCATGTGCTCTACTTTTGTAGGGTTGATCACCTGCTGCCATTTGGAATTATCCTGGATATCCGATATCAAGGGGAAGCTGCGTTCTCCGTAAACAGGGTTATAAACCTTGGCTATCGTGTCATGATGGAAGAGTATTTTACGGAACCGCTTGACGGTATCATACCTGCGGATAACCTCAAAAGGATTGGCTCCTTTGGCGGAGAAAATCACAACCCCTTCCGGTTCGCCCAGATACATCTTTTGCGTAAGCTCTGCATGGTTAACGTCATTGCGCAATTCCGTAAGGTACCTGGCATAGTCGCCGTAATGCTTTATCCCTTCTCGCGCCTTGGGGGTAAGAAGGTGTGAGAAATTATAAGCGCCGATGCTGAAATCTTCGCGTCGCGGCTGCTTCAAGCTGCCCGGGCCTTTTCCTTTTGCCGGATCGCGCATGGAAAGATAGAAATCATAAGCGGTCTCTGCCTGGACGCTGTTCTTGAATCCGATGCTAAAAGCTATAGCCATCATCTTCATCGCCAGCTCTTTTTTGCCCTGCCTATGGAAGATCCTTGCTTTATCGTAGAATTCCTGGCCGGAACTTTCCAATACCGCGCGCGGGTTGATCCTTACCCTGCTTGCTATAAACTCATCATATCCTGAGAATCCTCCATTCTTGTATACCAATTCAAGATGCACATGCGGCCATAAGGCATTGCCGGCATTACCGCTTTTACCAACTACTCCGATCTTATCCTCCGGTCCTACTTCAGGCTGCCTGCCGCCTTTTAACTCTTTCTGCAATAACCGGAATTCCGGGTCATTATCATTAAGATGGGCATAGAAAGAATACAAGTTCCTGCCGTGGTAAACTATTACCAGGTTCCCGTAAGTATTACTATTATCTTTGCCCGCATATACGACTTTACCTGCCTGAATGGGATAAACAACCTGGCCTACACGCACCCCTATATCCAGGCCGTGGTGCCAAATTATAATAGCCTTGCCATTTTCATCTCTTATTATATTCTTATCCTTATCTGTCTTATTGCGGATAAGACCGAATTCGCGGGAAATATCAACCCTGTTTTCCGCGTTTCTCAAAGGATCCTGATAGCGTCCGTAATATATTTTTGAAATGAGCTTATCTATATCTGATTGGCCTGCATTTAGGCGGGATAATTCTTCTTCAAAGTAGGGCGTGCGGATAGGCATATTCCCTAAATTAGCTGGAAGTGCTGCGCGGGGATCAAGTCTCTGATACCCGGATTCATCGCCTCTTGAAGAAGGCGCGGATTCATCTGTTGCTGTTTCTTCCGGCGGGGCGCGAGGCAACATGGCCTTGCCTTGCCTGCCTTTGCGCGCTGCGGTAGAATCTTGGGCTGCGCGGCTTGCTTTATCTGCCTTAGGAAGCATATCTTTTGATGCGGGCTTAGTCTTATCGGTCTTCCCCTGCTGAGATTCCTGTTTAGCGCTTTGCTCTTTAAGGTATTTTACTACCTCCTTGATCCAGTTTTCATCTCCCTTTACCGGGTTAAATCCGGCAAAACCATTTTTCCTTAGCTCCTCAATTCTTTTAGCCGCATCGTCAGGAGTTTTCCCTTCTCTGGGTTTGGCCGCGATAAAAGACTTGGCATTCTTTTCCGGCATAATTAAGGTAGCTATAACTTCCCGCTTGATTCCGTCATGGTCAGGGTCAATGCTGACAAAAACATTGTTGATTTTATTCGCGGCGAGCGCGGCGCGTTGGCGGCGGGTTAGAAGCGAAAGAACCCTCTCTAATTCAAAACGTACCTCAAAACCACCCCTGCCTCTTATGATTTTGCCGTTAAGATCGCGGTATATGACGCCTCCTGTTTTACGGGCTATCTCCATTCGCCTGGCCTGCTGCCTGCGATAATCAAATTCCGCCACCTTTTCAGCGCGTTCTTTCATTGAGGGCACCTCAATAGAACAGTATGCCTGGCCGCCTTCAGTATAATAAATTGCCCTGCCATCCTTAGCCGTACCCAGCACGTTGCGATTACGCGATTCAACTTTAAGTTCCGCGTGCTTACGGCGCGCCTCTGCTCCTACTTCTACCTTTGTCCTTTCGCGCATCTGTCTTTCGGTAAGCTGCGTTTGGTCGAAGGATTTCAAATGATACAAAGTTCTTCCGCCCGTCTCGGACTGTTGCGCCATCGCATCATGTCTATTTAAATCAGCCATTACTTCGCGCTTAACCTCATTTACTGCCTTTTTGCCCAGTAAGATCATGCGGTATTTTTCTTTCCCGTTCTTATCTTGCGTGATGGCGCAATACATGGGGATTACATCCATATTGCCTTTTTCGTCAACGTGCAGCAATTTCCCGATTAATGGCCCGCGCTGATCCTTAAGCGAATGCCACTCCTCTTCCGACAGCTGCGTCACCTTGTCCAGGAAGAAACCCCTGGAAATATCGTAGCCCCATCCGGACATAGTTTTCAATTCTTTGCTGATCCTGATCCTGTCACGGACAGCGCCCCAACGCAACGAGCCGATAGATACTTCGATATGCGGCTTCTCAACAGTTTCACGGCTATCCCCGCTAAACCCGGAGATGCCCAGCTTTATGAAATAATTACCCAGTTTCACGGCATTCAACAGCATTTCAACTGGATTAATGGCAAAGGTTGGATTGGTCAAGAATGGAGTAAGCTGGCTCTCTCTTGAATTTATGAGTCTTTCGGCCGCGGCAACCGCGGCATTGAGCTTACTCAAAGCTTCCGTTCGCCACGGCAATGGAATCTCATTAATTAATTTCAGGGCCTTATCCCGCTCTCCATAGAGCCTTTTTCTCCCCTTTTCAAATTGCCCGGCTATATATGTGCTGCCGTATTTAGTCCCGACATCCGTGCCTGCCATAGCTAATTCCCAAAGATATCTTGCCACTTCATGCCTGCGCATGGATTTTACATGACCAACGAATTTATCCAGCAACTTCTGCTCTCCCAAGCCGGCCGCCAGGCGCTGGCGTGAAGCTGAAATAGCATCAGCTTTTTCTCCGGCAGGCAGTGAATCCCATTTAGCTTCAATCTCAGCATCGCAAATGTTATGATCAATGCTGTAATAGAATCTTCCAAAGAATTCTCGCATCTGTGACTCTGAGGGCACCCTGGTTGACGGACGCTCAAACCACGCCTTTAACAAAAACTTTGCCCCGCTGATCGGCAGAGCTAATCCGGGAATAGCGATCTCAGCGGCAAATAGCGGCAACGCGGTTGCTAATTCAATATTAAGGCTTAACCGCTGGCGTTCCAAATAACGCTTTTTAGCATCCAG
>JAHFFQ010000005.1:17107-20374 GCA_023247875.1 Candidatus Omnitrophota bacterium
CGCAAGATGCGACTCAAAGAAGCTCTTCAGCAATATAACCTGCAAAGACTCGCCAGGACGCAGCTCTTCGCCGGCAGTATCCCCTATGATGAATTTATACCACGGCTGCCCGTCAGGTGTAAAATTAGGCACCAGCCACTGTTTCCTGCCGGCAGCCCAGATATAATACTCTCCCCGCTTATTATCCCGCCGGATGTCGCTATAGCGTATGTAGCTCTTAAGATCAACGATCATTCCGCGTTCATTCGTCACCACCATGCCTCCGGCATATTCCGCCATATTTACTCCGGGGCCTTTAAGAATCATGCTTACTAATCGGCCGTGCCGTTCTTCCCCTGTTGCCCGCGCGTATCCCCTTGAGTAATCTACGGGCTTTACAGGAATCTCTTTCTTTGCGGCTGGAACTTCTATCGGCTTTTGGGCTATCGGCTCCTGCCGCATCGCCTCATACTGCGCCTGTATTGCTTTTTCTTCCGTAGGCTGGGCTTCATGGATGAGTATCTGGTCATAGAGGAAGCGGAATTGCTCGTAGGCATAGCCTTTGATCTTTAAAATCCTCAAAACTTCCGACGGCATGATATTCCAGATGGCGCGTCCCTTTGTGTCGCGGTAGGCAACCGCGCTGACTTTGGCTTGTTTTTCCAGGGCATTAAGCATATGGCCTTGGGCTTCAAATCCCCGGACTGCTTGCGGTTCAGAAGCGAACTTTCCTGCGGCAGCAAACATTTCGGTAGAGGTAATGCGGTGTCCGCCCATAGAGGTAGAGGGCGCTGAAGGTTTTCTCCCTTTAACCTGTGCTCTCCATTGGTTAAATTCAGCCTCTGCTTCCAGGGCTTGCTGATGGGTTTTACCTCCCAATTCGGCTAATTCGTGGATTAGTGCAAGGGCGAGATCGGGGTTATCGTTAGTGGCAATGTAAATAGCATCTTTATCATTTGCGCCGTATAAAATCCGCTCTGTGTCAGGGCCGGCGCGTAATTTCCCGGATCTGATTAAAGCCTGCAAGAGTTCTAGCTGCTGTATACTCTGCTGCCGCGCTTGCTTTGTCTCCGCAATATCTTTTGCTGTGTCTACCTGAGATGCCTCGGCCTTCCCGGATTTTACATCATCTGCCTGCTTCTCTATTCTCTCACGCAGGGAAACAGTAACCTTATCCTGCGTTTCTTTATCCCAGGCACCTGTCCTTTTCAATTTCAAGGCTATCTGGATCTGCTCTACCATCCCCTTTAAACTGGCGGTATATTCCTGGCTTGAGCCGCGCATATCACCCAGGAAATCCCAACCAAAACGGCCTAAAATATCATTCTTGCGGAAGTCATCGGCAAATAAAGGCATGTGGCCCATAAACCACATCTGCACCAGTTTGTAGACCTCCGCTATCTTTGCATGCTTATCATTTAATTTGAAAGAAGCGGTATTATCTTTAAGGGGCTGCAGTTTTTCCAGTTCCACCTTCTGCCAGGCCAAATCTATTAAACGCACATCCCTCCTTAACCCTTGCAATTGTTCCCTAAGCTTGGTTTTCTCTGCGGCGTTATCCTCTAAGGCTATGCGGGCTTCTATCTGTTCGATCTCTAACCCTTTACGATAGCTCTCATATTCCAACTTGCCTTCTTTTGCGGTATCTTTTACTTTTAGCTCTTCTGTGGTTCTGGCAATAGTCAGCTGTGCCTTTATCTTCTCCAGCTCCGCCTCCTTCTTAGCCAATGCCACGTTTCTTTCGGCTGAAACCTGCTTCTCTTTTAGCTCAACAATCTCTAATTGCGCGGCTCTCAGCTTTTCTACCTGCGGCCTTATCGCAGCAGGAACCTTATCTAAGAATGCCTGCTGCTTAATAATTTCTTTCTTCTCGCGCCTTAAATTATTACCTGCCTCTGTCTCGGTTATCTCCTGGGCTAATCTCCCCCAGTGCTCTCTGGTAAATGTCTTGGCCGCCGGGTCAAAACCATGCACCTTAAAGAATACTTCCGCGGCTTTGGATAAAGATATGTTCGCGGCATCATCAGGATAATAATTCGCTGCTCTTAACAGCCCTTCCAGCTCTTTTCTGCTCTCCTTGTCCGACCAGCTCCCGCCCCAGCTCAAATCAACATCCTTAACCCGGGCCAAAAGCTGCTGCATATCTTCCTTTTTCTTTTTCTCTATTTCGCCTTTAATCTTCTCCATCTCTTTTCTTAACCCGATAATCTTGGCTTCCTGGGCGGCAATATCCTGATCTAGTTGCGTAATCTCGGCATTGATATTCCTCTCGTCCTTCCTGCCTTCGGGAGTATGCAATTTCTTTCTCGCATCGCGGAACTTATTCTTCAGCTCTTCGCTCTTTGTCTCAAGCTCATTGAGCGATATTTCTTTTAAGAATAATTCTTCTTGCGGCGTCCTGTCCTTTTTCTCCTCCAATGCCTTGCGCTGCTTCTCGATCTCCTGCTTCCTCAGCGAAATACCTATCTTATGCAATTCCTGTTTATGTTTAGCCAGGGCCTCTTTCTCCAGGTCGCTGAGGTTCTTTTTATCCTCAAGAGCGGATATCTTTTGCGTAATTTCCTTTACCGCCTTTCTTGCCTCCGGAGGAAGATCCAATAAAGTCCTCTCCATCCTTAATGCTTCATCAAGATTACCCTTGCCGCCGAACAAATTGAAGATCTTGTCCCTTAAGTTAAATTCCAGCTCCTTACCGGAGATTGCCTTATGCGCCTCATTAGCCCCTGTCCCGGCAGCATGCATAATCTCGCCGCCGATGTTGAGTATAGGATATTTAAATAGTCCGTGCTCCTTGCTGCTGCCTTCCCAGGGCCCGATGATCATCTCGAATGGCCCGCCGAACAATTCGCCTGCGCATTGGGCCAAACCAATCTCAAGCCCGATAATCCCCAGGCCCACATCCCCTGACCAAAAACCTAACCTTAAGCGGAATAATTCATAGGTAAAGCTGTATAGTCTTTGTAACCCCCCTTCGTTCTTTATCAGCCCGGTTCTAACCGCTAAACGCACCATCCAGTTAAGAGGCAAATACGGATTGACGAAGTATACACCTAAAACAATGGGCAGGAACTTGATGAAATTCCAACGGTATGCCGGGGTATTGCGCGGCCCAAATCCAAGCTCCCCTTCCAATATATTAAACAAATAGGGATTGCGCTGAGAATACAGATAACCCTCCTGATAAGCAGCCCTTAATCTTTCTTTTAATTCCGCCTTTTTGGCATCGCCGTCCTCCAGGCTATCCAGGGTCCGGAGTATTGACTCCAACTCTACAGTGGGGAGCCGCTG
>JAHFFQ010000006.1:0-13429 GCA_023247875.1 Candidatus Omnitrophota bacterium
CATAGAAAAGGATAAATTGGCGGATATAAGCACGGAAGAAATTATTAAAAAGATAAGAGAGCTGTTGGCAAGATGAATATTTTAGGTATTTCCTGTTTTTACCATGACAGCGCGGCATCTCTTGTCCGGGATGGACAGATCATCGGGGCAGTGCAGGAGGAGAGGTTTACCCGCAGGAAGCATGATCTTAATTTTCCTTCGCATGCCGTCAATTGGTGCTTAAAAAAAGGCGGGATCAACAGCCAGGATATCGATCATGTAGTTTTTTATGAGAAACCTCTCATTAAGTTTGAGCGCCTCCTCGAGACATATCTTGCCTATGCCCCCTCGGGAATAAGGCAGTTTATTCAAGCCATGCCTTTGTGGCTTAAGCAGAAATTGTGGATACCGGAGATTATCAGGGAGCAGCTTGGTTATCGGGGAAAGGCCATTTTTTGCGGGCATCATGAATCTCATGCCGCCAGCGCTTTTTACCCCTCACCGTTTAAAGAGGCGGCGTTTTTAACTATTGACGGGGTGGGGGAATGGGAAACTACAAGTTTCGGTGTGGGCAGGGATAACGATTTAGGGCAAAGGTATTACCTGCGCTTTCCGCATTCCTTAGGCCTTCTTTATAGCGCGTTTACTTATTATGCCGGATTTAAAGTCAATTCAGGAGAATACAAGCTTATGGGGCTTGCCCCTTATGGACGGGCGCGTTATGTTGATCTGATCCTTGATAATTTAATTGATATCAAGGAGGACGGCTCTTTTAAGATAAATATGGAATATTTTGGTTTTTGTAACGGGTTGCGCATGACTAACCGCAAATTTGAGCGTTTGTTTGGGGGAGCTGGCCGTAAACCGGAGAGCAGGATCACGCAAAAAGAAATGGATTTAGCCGCTTCCGTTCAAAAGGTTACCGAAGAGGTAATGCTGAAGATGTCCAGGCACATACATAAGGTTACCGGGCAAAGAAATCTTTGCCTTGCCGGAGGAGTGGCGCTTAACTGCGTTGCCAATGGCCGTATCCTAGCCGAGGGCCCATTTGAGAATATATGGGTACAGCCGGCAAGCGGGGATGCCGGCGGAGCATTGGGCGCGGCGTTATTGATCTGGCATAAATATCTTGGGAATAAGCGGCTAGCCGATAATATCAGGGACTCACAGAGAGGTTCTCTTCTGGGCCCCGAATTCAGTGACCGGGAGATCGGGGACTTTCTCAGCGAACAAAATATACCTTATGAACAACTTAGCGCTTTCGAGTTGCCAAAAATTGTATCTTCGCTTATTGAAGGCGGGAATGTTATCGGCTGGTTCCAGGGGAAAATGGAGTTTGGGCCGCGCGCTTTGGGCTCAAGGAGTATTATCGGCGATGCCAGGAATAAAGAGATGCAGGCTAAGATGAACCTTAAAATAAAGCACCGTGAGTCGTTTCGCCCCTTTGCCCCAACGGTGCTTAAAGAAGAGGCCATGAATTGGTTTGAGCTGGGCACAGATAGCCCTTATATGGTTTTTACCGCTTCAGTAAAAAAGGAAAAGAGGTCTGGTGAGGATGCCGCGCTCAAGTCGGCAGGCGGATTTGATAAGCTCAAAGTCAATCGTTCGCTTATTCCTGCCGTTACCCATGTTGATTATTCGGCCAGGATCCAGACCATTAACAGGGAAGACAACCCTTTATATTATGATACGATAAATGAGTTCTTTAAGAAAACAGGCTGCCCGGTTATAATAAATACTTCATTTAACGTGCGGGGGGAGCCTTTGGTTTGCACCCCTGAGGATGCATTTGGTTGTTTTATGCGCACTGAAATGGATTATCTGGTAATAGGAAGCTATCTTTTAGATAAGCGGATGCAGGCAAAACCTAAAAAAAGCCAAGACCCGCAAAAGAACTTTGAGCTTGATTGAAAATAATGAATAAAATAAAGGCCGACAAAGCTGCTTTGAGAAGATTTGGTTTGACCATGTCCGTATCTTTTGCCGTAATTACTTTGGTTATTTTTCTTAAGAAGGGAGAGGTAACTGTTATCGCACCGGCAATCTCCCTGATTCTCCTGATAGCAGCGCTGATTTCCCCTATTATTTTGAGTTATGTTTATATTTTCTGGATGAAGCTGGCTTTTCTTCTGGGCTGGCTTAATACGAGGTTATTGTTATGTATTATTTTTTATGCGGTTTTTGCGCCCGTAGGGTTAATCTTGCGTTTGTTTAGAGTAGATCCTTTGGAAAGAAGGCTTGACGAGGGGATAAGCTCCTATTGGAAGCCAAAAGAAGATAAAAGGTTTATGGCGGTTGATTACGAAAGGCAGTTTTAAATAAGAGGAGTATTAAATGTCAAAATTGGCTATTTTTAAAGAATTATATTGTTTTCTTAAGGTAAGGAAAAAGTGGTGGCTGGCCCCGATCATTATTATGCTTTTATTATTGGGAGCGCTTATATTTTTTACCCAGTCTTCAGCCGTAGCTCCTTTTATTTATACTTTATTTTAAAATAGGATAATTTTATGAACTATGCGGTCATCTTAGCCGGCGGAGTGGGCTCGAGGTTCTGGCCTTTTAGCCGCGAGCTTGAGCCAAAGCAATTTATGAAGGTTATCGGAGAGGATAGCCTTTTGCAGGCGACTATCCAGCGCTTAAAAGGTGTGGTGGAGCCGGCGCATATTTATATCGTTACGAATAACATCTATTTTTATGAAGTTAAAGCGCAAGTCGCGGAATTCGGGATACCCGATCGGAATATAATCCTGGAGCCGCAAGGCAAGAATACCGCTCCTGCTATCGGGCTTTGCGCCAGATTGATCAGCCGCATTGATAAAGATGCCCTGCTTTTGATCCTGCCTTCCGACCATTATATTAAGAAGGCAGGGAATTTCAAAAAGACGATAAAGAATGCAGTTGCCTGCGCCAAGAGGGATCTTTTGGTTACAATAGGCATAAAGCCGGCCGCAGCCTCCACGGGATACGGTTATATAAAAGTCAGCACAAAGGCAAAGGCAGCCGAAAGCGTTGAATATTTTGCGGTAGAAAAATTCCTGGAGAAACCCGGTCTCAATAAGGCCAGGAAATACTTCAAAGACGAACATTTCTACTGGAACAGCGGGATATTTATCTGGAGGGCCCAAATCTTCCTTGATGAGGTAAGGAAATATTTACCTAAGCTGCATGCAAGCCTGAAACTGGTTAATTCGGTAAATGATATACCCAGGATATGGCCGCGTATTGAGGCTATATCCGTTGATTACGGGATCATGGAGCATTCTAAGAGGATCGCGCTTATTCCGGCAGATTTTTACTGGACGGATTTAGGCAGCTGGGAGGCGCTGGCGGAGATATTCCCGAAGGATAAAAAAGGCAATATTGCCAACAACAATACCTTAACCCTGGATAGCCGGGGGGTATGCGTATTTGCCAGGGGCAACAGGCTGGTTTCTACCATTGGGATTAAAGATACGATTATTGCCGATACCCCGGATGCTTTGCTGGTTTGCGACAGGAATAAGACCCAGGATGTCAAGCGGCTGGTTGAGAAACTAAAGTCGCTTAATAGAAAAGAACGCCAGGCGCATCTTACCGAGCGCCGGCCCTGGGGGTCGTTTACTGTTTTGCAACAGGGGATAGGTTTTAAGATCAAGCTTATCGAGCTTACCTCAAAAAAACGCCTTAGCTTACAAAGGCATAAAAGCAGGGCTGAACATTGGGTAGTGGTTTCCGGGATGGCAAAGATCACCAGTGACGGCAAGGAATCATTTGTGCGCAGTAACGAGAGTGTGTATATACCCAAGGGCAAGAAACACCGCTTGGAAAATCCCCTGCGCATGCCTTTGAAGATCGTTGAAGTGCAAACAGGCATGTATCTGGAAGAGGATGACATTGAGAGATTTGAGGATGATTTTACAAGGTAATGACTAAAAAGATCCTGATCATCAATCCTTTTGGTATCGGAGATGTTTTATTCACCACCCCGGTAATCAAGGCCATTAAAAAGCAATTCCCGGAAGCTTTTATCGGTTATTGGTCAAATGCCAGGGTAAAACCTATTCTCGCAAGCAACCCGCAGATAGGCAGGGTTTTTGCTTTGTCGCGCGGAGACCTTAAAAAGATCTATCAGGATTCATTCCTTAAAGGCGCCTGGCGTTCCTTAAAGTTAGCCTGGGAGATAAAAAAAGAGCATTTTGACATTTGCCTTGATTTTTCTCTTGATCACCGCTATAGTCTATTTGCAAAAATAATCGGGATACCTAAGCGCGTCGGGTTCAATTATAAGGCCAGAGGGAGATTCCTCAACAGCCGTATTGATATAGACGGCTACCATGACAGGCATGTGGTAGAGTATTATTTAGAGCTGCTAAAGTTCTTGGGTATCCAGGCGCTTGATAATGACCTGTATCTGGCTGTTCCTTTAGAGAGCGAAATAAAGGCAAAGAATATCCTTGCTTCGGCGGGAATCGTAGAAAATGACCTGGTGATCGGTATTGCTCCCGGTGCCGGCGGCAGCTGGGGCAGGGATGCCGGATACAAGCATTGGCCGGCATTAAAGTTTGCCCAGGTAGGGGACAGGTTGATCTCTGAGCTTAAGGCCAAGGTAGTGATCTTAGGCGATGGATCAGAGCGCCTGATCGCCGAGGTTATACTGCATGCCATGCGAAATAAGCCGATCGACCTGACAGGAAAGACCTCATTAGAGATCTTGCCGGCATTGATCAAAAATTGCAACCTGTTGATCACCAATGACGGCGGTCCGATGCATATGGCAGTTGCTTTGGGGGTAAAGACGGTTTCCATTTTTGGACCGGTAAGCGAGGTAGTCTATGGGCCGTTCCCTTCAAAAAGGAATCATGTGGTTTTAAAATGGGATATAGCCTGCCGGCCATGCTATAAGAATTTTCGGCTGCCGGTTTGCGATAAAGACAGGGAGTGTTTAAAATCAGTAAGCGCGGATGAGGTTTTCGCCCAAGCTTTGGCACTTTTAAGTTAGAGGAATGATCATGAAAATATCAGCATTGGATTTAAAGAAGCAAATCTCTCCTATCAGGGGAGAGATAGATTCCGCGATAAAGGATGTAATTGATAATGCCGGTTTTGTATTAGGAACCGGTGTCGGCAAATTTGAAGAAAATTCCGCGAAATACTGCGGCGTAAAATACGCCATCGGCGTTTCAAACGGGACCGATGCCATTGCCCTTTCTTTGCTTGCCTTGGGGATCAAGCCTGAGGATGGGGTGATCTGCCCGGCTTTTACCTATTACGCTACTGCGGGAGCGGTGGCAGGTATCGGAGCTGTGCCTATTTTTGCCGATATCGATAAAGATACCTATAATATCTCTTTACAGAGCGTCGAGAAAATATTATCCGGGAAGAATAAGTTAAAAATCAAGGCGGTCATCCCGGTGCATCTTTACGGGGCCTGTGCGGATATGGGCGGGATCTTAAAGCTGGCGCGTAAATATAAGTTAAAGGTTGTTGAGGACGCGGCCCAGGCATTCGGCGCCGAATTTAAGGGCAGGAAGGCCGGGACCATTGGAGATTGCGGGGCGGTGAGTTTTTATCCGGGGAAGAACCTGGGAGCTTTCGGGGACGCCGGCCTGATTTTGACAAATAAAAAAAGTGTTGCTGAAAGATTAATAATCCTGCGCAATCAGGGGAATAAGAACAAATATTACCATTTGCTTTTAGGCCGGAATAACCGCCTGGATACGATCCAGGCAGCGGTGCTTGATGTTAAATTGAAATACCTGGACCTGTGGAATAAAAAGAGGCAGGAGGTGGCACAGTATTATAACTGTAATTTAAAGGGGATTAATATCAAGAGGCCGTATGTTTCCGGATATACCACGCACATTTATCATCAGTATGTTTTAAGGGCGCCTTTTTTAAATAAGGGGATCGTGGAGTATTTGCAGGCCAAGGGCATTGACTCCCGCGTATTTTATCCGCTCCCGCTGCATTTACAGAAATGTTTTAAATATTTGGGATATAAGAAGGGCGATCTCCCGGAGGCCGAAAACGCAGCCAGGCATACCTTTACCTTGCCGATCTATCCCGAGTTGACCCGGAAAGAATTAGATTATATTATACAGTCTGTAAAGGAGAAAATTAATGGTTAAGTTATCGGTTGTGGTTCTGACGAAGAATGAAGAGGCCTGTATTGCCGAGTGCCTTGAGTCGGTAAAATGGGCGCCTGAGATTATTGTGGTTGATGACGAGAGTACGGACAGGACAGTTGAGATAGCCAGGCAATACACGGATAAGGTTTTCTTCCGGAAGATGGATATTGAGGGTAAGCACAGGAATTGGGCCTATGCCCAGGCAAGGAACCCGTGGGTCTTAAGCCTCGATGCCGATGAAACGGTTACCCCTGAATTGAAAATTGAAATAGAAAAATCCCTTACCAGCGAAGAGTTTGTCGCTTACGATATTCCTTTGCGCAATTATATCGGAAATTATTGGGTTAAACACGGGGGATGGTATCCTGCCTCAAAACTGCGGCTTTTTAAGAAAGATAAATTCAGGTATGAAGAAGCGGAGGTGCACCCGCGGGCTTTTAGCGACGGGCCCTGCGGCCATCTTAAGGCCGATATCATACATAAGGGTTATCCGGACCTGGAGCATTTTTTGGCTAGCGTGAATCGGCAGTCAACTCTTGAGGCAAAGAAGTGGATAAATATCGGCCGCAAGATGACCCTGGGCTGGGCTACCTGGAGGGCCCTTGACCGTTTCTTTAGAAGGTATTTGCGCAAGAAGGCGTATAAGGACGGCATGTATGGGTTTATTATCGCTTTCTTTGACTCCCTGTATCAGATATTAAGCTACGCGAAATTCAGAGAAATGCAAAATAAGAATAAATAACGGGTCCTGTCTTGAACTGTTTCTCGGCCGCCTGAAGGGGCCTTGAATCCAGTTCGAGCCGCCAGTTACTTAACTACATTTATGAAATTTCTATTTTTGGACCGTGATGGAGTAATAAACAAATACCCTGGCGATAGGTTGTATGTGACTTCGCTAAAAAAATTCAGGTTCCTGCCTCAGGCAAAGAAAGCGATCGGGTTATTGACTAAGAATGGTTTTAAGATATTTGTGGCATCCAATCAGGCCGGAATAGGTAAAGGAGTATATGCTCGCAAGACCCTGGATGCGATAACCGCTAAAATGCTTCAAGATATTGAACACGCAGGCGGCAGGATCACAAAGGTTTATTACTGCACGCACCATAAAGAGGCCGGTTGCGCTTGCCGCAAGCCCAAGCCAGGCCTGCTGAAGCAGGCAGCCCGGGAGTTTAAATTTAGTTTAAAGGGAGTATATTTTATCGGTGATAGTATTCGCGATGTGCTCACCGCTCAGGCAGCAGGCTGTAAATCCATCCTGGTATTAACCGGCAAGGAAAAACCGGCAAACCGCAAGCACTGGGAAGCAAAGCCGGATCTTATATTCAAAGATCTCCTCGCCGCAGCCAAATTTCTAACACGTTAAAATATGAAAATATTGATTACCTATGCTTCAGCAGGCGCCGGACACCGCAGGTCAGCTGAGGCCATATACGATTATTTAGGAGCAAACCGCAAAGATCTAAAAACGGAACTGGCGGATATCCTGAGCTTTGTCGGGCCTTTTTTCCGCTTTTGCTATGATTCCGGATATCCTTTCCTGATCCATCGCGCTGTTTGGCTGTGGGGCTTTTTTTTCTGGATCACCCAGCTTAGGCTGACCCGCTGGATCAGCCGCAAGGGCGCTTCGTTCGTAAATTATTTCAGCTGCCGTAAATACGTTGAGTATCTTAAAAATGAGGATTTTGATTATATCATATCCACGCACTTTCTCGCTTCAGAGCTTGCCGCAGGCCTGAAATCAAAAAATAAGATCAAGGCAAAGCTGATCACGGTAATTACGGATTTCGGAGTTCACCCCTTTTGGATATCTGCCGGTACTGACCTTTATATTGCCGCCTCAGGATTAACTAAGGATAAATTATTGGATCTGGGGGCAGGGGAAGAGAAGATCGGGGTATTTGGTATTCCTTTTAATCCTAAATTTTCCAAGCACCATGACAGGGCGTTGCTGGCGGATAAATTGGGAATAGACGGAAAAAAGTTCACGGTGCTGCTTATAACCGGTTCATTTGGATCAGGGCCTCTTGAAGAGATCGCTAAACGGCTTTGCGGGTTTGCGCAGGTGCTGGTGGTTTGCGCGAAGAATAACTCACTTTTCAGGCGCCTGACCAGGCGGAATTTAGTGAATGTAAAGGTTTTTGGGTTTGTAAACAACGCGGAGGAGTTGATGGCAGTGTCCGATATCATAATTACCAAGCCCGGAGGATTAAGCATTACGGAGCTGCTGAATATGGGGTTGTTCCCTGTATTTGTAGCGGCAATACCCGGCCAGGAGCAGGAGAACATGAAACTCCTGGCTGCTTACGGGGTGGGTTTTACGCCAAGGAATATTTCACAGATCAAAGATTTTGTTATGGAGTTGAGGGATAATCCGCATAAACTTGAAGGATTGAAAAAGAATATCATCCAGGTTGCCAGGCCTGATGCCTGCCGGGAGTTAGCTGATGTTATACGTTAAGGTTGTACTGGGCTTGCCTATTGAGGGCCCATTTGATTATCTTGTGCCGCCTGATCTGGAGGGGAGGGTTAAGCCGGGAGCAAGGGTTTGGGTGAATTTCCGCAACAAAAAAGAGGTTGCTTATATAATAGGATCCAGCTCCAAGAGCAAGATCAAAAAAGTAAAAGAAATATCCGCGCTTATTGACGCGGTGCCGATCCTCGACGAGGGGATGCTTTTATTGACCAAAAGGGTGGCGGAATATTACTGTTGTTCCTGGGGGGAGGCAATTGAGAGCGCTCTGCCTGAGGAGTTAAGGAGAGGAATAATTCCCCAGGGGAGACTTCTCGATAAACAATCGTTAGATGTTGAGAAGTGCCCCCTGCTGGATAAGAATGATAAGAAGAAAATAATCTTTTTATCGGGCTTTGACCGGATGCCGGTTTACTTAAGGGAGATCAAAGGGGCATTGGCAGCTAAACGATCGGCGATTGTTTTATTCAGCGATATCCGGGCAGCAGAGAGCGCCGGGGAGTTGATTGAGAAGAGCTTAGGCACGGAAGTTTATCTTGCTTTTCGCAAGCAGTCAAAGGAGGCGGAGCTTTGGGAGCGCCTCAGGCGGCAGCCTTATTGCGTTGTGGCCGGCACGCGTTCCAGTATTTTCTCTCCGGTGAATAATCTAGGGTTAATCATTATCGACCAGGCGGAGGACCGGGTTTATAAGCAGGAGCAGGTGCCGCATTACCATACTGGGGAGGTTGCCCTGATGCGCGCGGAGATTGAGAATGCCAAGGTTATCCTGGCCAGCCACGGCATATCTTTGGAAAGTTTTTACCTGGCGCAAGAAAATAAGCTTGAATATGAGTATATCGCGCCAAAGCGCGGGCTTCCGGAGGTTAAGGTCATTGACCTGCGCCGGCTTTCTTACGCGGAGAGAAAGAGTAAATCCCTGTTTTCAAAATTCCTGGCTGATGCCATATACGCGGGTTTGGCTAAGAAAAGTAAAGTGCTTATAGTCATTAACCGGAGGGGCTTTGCGACGAGCGCCTCATGCCATAATTGCGGGTCCACCCTGAAATGCCCGGCCTGCAATACCAATCTGGTGCATCATTTTGACGAGGATAAACTGAAATGCCACCACTGCAGCTTTAAGATGGAGCTACCTAATATCTGTCCATCTTGTAATGCCGGTTATATCAAATATTCCGGCATCGGGACGGAAAAGGTGGAAAGCGAGCTGGCCAGGATATTTCCCCAGGCAGCTATCAGGATTTTGGCGGAGGATAAGGAGGATACCGGATTGCCGGAGGCGGATATTCTCGTATCAACCGGTTCGGTAATAAAGCATCGGGGTTTGAGTTTTGATTTAATAGGAGTAATGGCAATAGATAATCTGCTTAACCGGATGGATTTCAGGGCTTCTGAAAAAGCATTTTCTTTGCTTACCGGCCTCCTTAATCTTACCTCCGGGAGGATGATCATTCAAAGCGCGAACTTCGGCCAATATTGTTTTCAGGCGCTGATCAAGCATGAACCCCGGATTTTTCTAGCGGAGGAGCTAAAACAGCGCCGGCAGCTTAACCTGCCGCCTTATAAGCATATGATCCTGGTGAAATTAAGGGGCAGGAGCCTAGAGAAGGTAAAGGGAGCTGCTTTGAGGTTATCCGAAAGATTAAGCAAGATCAAGAGCCCAGGCTTCAAGATCATTTCGCTTAATTGCGGAGAGCCTCCTAAGCTGCGCGGTAATTTTTATTACCAGATATTGATACGGGTATCCCGGGTGCAAGCGGCCTGCCGCGAATTAAAATTACACTTAAAAGAATATAATTATTCAGGTATAATAGTTACCGTGGACGTAGACCCTGTTTAATATGAAAATAGTATTCTTTGGAAGCTCACATTTCGCGCTCCCTGCCCTCAAGGCCCTGATAAAAAGCGGTCATGAGTTGGTTTGCGTGGTCACCCAGCCGGATAAGAAAAAAGGCAGGCATTTACGCCTTGCCTCTACGGATGTTAAGAGCATAGCTATGGACGCAAAGCTTAAAATATTCCAGCCGGAGGATATTAAAGCCAAAGAGAGCCTGAATTCCCTTAAAAAGCTGGGAGCTGACCTTTTTGTGATCATCGCTTATGGCCAGATATTTTCCCAGGAGGCCCTTGAAATACCGGCGATCATGCCGATCAATATCCATGCTTCCCTCCTGCCGCGTTACCGAGGGGCAGCCCCGATCAACTGGGCGATAATTAATGGGGATAAAAAAAGCGGGCTTACCGTCATGTACGTGACCCGCAAGATGGACGCCGGTCCGGTCATGCTGCAAAAAGAAATAAAGATCGAGGATGATGATACATCGGTTACCCTTGAAGAAAAGCTAAGCCAGGGTGCTGCGGAGATCTTAATGGAGGCGCTCAGAATTATTGATGGCAAGAGTTACCGTTTGACCGAGCAGGAGGAGGACAGGGTAATTTTAGCTCCGAAGCTGGAAAAAAATGACGGTTTGATCGATTGGAATACACCTGCCGTTGATATTCATAACCAGGTAAGAGGGGTCCTGCCCTGGCCCGGGGCATTTACCGCTTACCGCGGTAAGATGCTCAAGATATTTCAGGCGGATTCTCTTGCGCTGTTCCCCAGCCATAAGCCTCTTCCCGGTGAAGTGGTCAGGGCGGACAAGCATGGGATTGTGGTAGCCGCGGCAAGAGGGTTCCTGGAGATCAAAGAGCTGCAACTTGAGGCGGCAAAACGCATGCCGGCTGAGAATTTTGTCATGGGGCATAAGCTTGCGGCGGGAGAGATCCTGGGAAAAAAGAGTTGAAACTCCGGACTCTTCTGTTATAATAATTTTCTATGCCAGAATTAAGGAAAGATCCAGTCATAGGTAGATGGGTGATCATCTCAACCGAGAGAGCCCGCCGGCCCGACCAGTTTTCTAACCACCAGAAAGAGGAAAGGGTGGAGCTTCCTTGCCCATTTTGCGAAGGCGAAGAGTCAAATACCCCTCCCGAGATATACGCTATACGGCCGCGTAATTCTACTCGTAATGGCCCGGGCTGGGACCTGCGCGTTGTCCCCAGCATCGCGCCATTTTTAAGGATTGAGGGTGACCTGGACCGCCGTGGGAACGGTCTCTATGACGTGATGAACGGGGTGGGGGCGCATGAAGTAGTTGTTGAGACCAACCAGCATATCGCCAATATGGCGGATCTAAGCGAGGAGCAGATCGCCAAGGTGCTTAACTGTTATTCCGACAGGATCCTTGACCTGGGCAAGGATACCCGTTTTAAATATGTTTTAGTGTTTAAGAATTATGGCAGAGGCGCCGGTGGGGGGGAAATAAAACATACGCGTTCGCAGCTGATCGCGACGCCGGTCAACCCCAAGCGGGTAAAAGAGGAGCTGGCAGGAGCCCGGCTTTATTATGATTATCATGAGAGGTGCGTGTTCTGCGACCTGATCAAGCAGGAGCTTGCCCAGAAGGAACGCGTGATCCTGGAATTAGACGGGTTTGTAGCGGTCAGCCCGTTTGCCGCGCGTTTTCCTTTTGAGACCTGGATCCTGCCTAAAAGGCACTGCAGCGATTATACCTGCATGGACGCCGAGTCCGTAAGGAACCTTAGCCGCCTGCTTAAAACAGTGCTTTTAAAGTTAAAGAAGGGGCTGAATGATCCGGATTATAATTATGTGATCCATACCGCGCCTTTCCGCAGGCAGAAGTCCGGTTACTGGAAAACCATTGATTATGATTATCACTGGCACATTGAGATCATGCCGCGCCTGAGTAAGGTCGCCGGTTTTGAGTGGGGAACGGGTTTTTATATCTGCCCGCTTCCGCCGGAGGAAACCGCCAAATTCTTAAGAGAGGTACAACTCTAATGGCAGAGCTCAGAAGAGATCCTGTTGTGGGCCGCTGGGTGATCGTAGACACCGACCACCCGCGTAAGCCGGAAGATTTTGAATATGAACAACAAGTTACCGAAGGAGGCCTGTGTCCCTTTTGCTACGGCAATGAATTCATGACTCCTCCGGAGATCAGCTGTTTTCGCGACCCCGGTACCGGCGCCAATACCCCGGGCTGGCAGGTGCGCGTGGTGGCTAATAAATTCCCTGCTTTAGAGATAGAAGGGGAGCTTGACCGCCGGGGGATAGGTATCTATGATATGTCCAACGGCATAGGCGCACATGAGGTCTTGATCGAAAGTCCGTATCATAATAAGGATATACCTGAGCTCTTGGTTCCGGAAATAGAGAGCTACCTGAAGATGTGCTGCGTGCGCGCGGCAGATTTAAAGAAGGACAAGCGTTTTAAATATATTATGATCTTCCGCAATTATGGCGCCGCGGCGGGTGCTTCTCTTGAGCATCCGCATACGCAGTTGATCGCTCTCCCCATGGCACCTAAGAACGCGCTGGAGGAAATTCATGGTGCGCGCGATTATTATAATTACCGCGAACGCTGCATTTTCTGTGATATTGTCCGCCAGGAGCTTTCCGATAAGTCAAGAATGATTTTGGAGAATAAGTATTTTATCTCGTTTTGCCCCTTTGTCTCCCGGTTCCCTTTTGAGATCATGATCATGCCCAAGCAGCACAGCGGTTATTTCTGCCATGTGTCCGGCGATGAGATCCCGGCATTAGCGCAGATATTAAAGGAGACCCTGGCAAAATTAAAAAAAGTATTTGTAAATTTGTCATATAATTATATAATTCATTCTGCGCCTGTTAACGGCGAAAATGACGTGGAGTACTACCATTGGCATATGGAGATCATGCCGAAGCTGACGCAAGTTGCAGGTTTTGAGTGGGGGACCGGTTTCTACCTCGATCAAACCTCGCCTGAATTAGCCGCGCAGTATTTAAAGGATAAGTAAGGGGATGAGTCATCCCGTTTCGTAAACGCATCAAAAT
>JAHFFQ010000006.1:13529-20336 GCA_023247875.1 Candidatus Omnitrophota bacterium
GTTGCAGGTTTTGAGTGGGGGACCGGTTTCTACCTCGATCAAACCTCGCCTGAATTAGCCGCGCAGTATTTAAAGGATAAGTAAGGGGATGAGTCATCCCGTTTCGTAAACGCATCAAAATTTTCTTGTTCCCCTTCGGAAATTTTAAAGATTTTGATGCACTCAAGGGATTTCGCACAATAAGTGCGCACTTGCCAGTCCTATATGGCAAGGTGCGCTAAACAAAAACAAAAAGGAGCTCAAAAATGGCGGTAAAAGTCGGTATAAATGGTTTTGGAAGGATCGGTCGCCTCGTGGCCCGCGCAATATTGGAGAAGAAGAGCAAAGATATAGAGCTGGTGGCGATCAATGACCTGACCGATGCCAAAAGCAATGCCTATCTTTTCAAATATGATTCCGTGCACGGCCGTTTTAACGGTGATGTCAAAGCGACCAGCGATGACGTAATTACGGTAAACGGGAAAGAGATCAAGGTTTTGAAAATGACCGATCCGGCCCAGTTGCCCTGGAAGGACCTGGGGGTTGAGATCGTTGTTGAGTCCACCGGCTTATTTACCATCAAGAAGGACGGAGTGAATAAGAAGGGTAAAGCGGTAAAGGGTGCTGAGAACCACATTACCCACGGCGGGGCCAAAAAGGTCATAATCTCGGCTCCCGCAGAAGGTGAAGACATAACGATCGTATTAGGCGTAAACGAATCAAAATATGATCCCAAGAATCATCATGTGATCTCCAATGCTTCATGCACCACCAACTGCCTTGCGCCGGTCGCCAAGGTAATGAATGACAATTGGGGCATAGTTAAAGGTTTAATGACCACGATCCATTCTTACACCAATGACCAGAGGCTGCAGGATATGGCTCACTCGGATCTGCGCCGTGCCCGCGCAGCAGCAGTTTCCATGATCCCCACATCAACCGGCGCCGCTAAGGCAATATCACTGGTCATCCCGGAATTAAAAGGCAAGCTGGATGGTTTTGCTATCCGCGTGCCCACTCCTAATGTTTCGGTGGTCGATCTTACCGCGACATTGGCCAAAAAAGTTACCGCTGAAGAACTGAATGCCGCTTTTAAGGCAGCTTCGGAGGGCGCGTTGAAAGGTCTGCTCGGATATACCGAGGACCCGGTGGTTTCAGTGGATTTCAACCACTGTGTGTTGAGCTCGGTTGTAGACGCCAAATGCACCAAAGTTATCCAGGATGATTTCGTGAAGGTGCTCTCCTGGTATGACAATGAATGGGGCTATTCCAATCGCGTAGTGGACCTGTGCGAGTATATTGTTAAGAAAGGTTTATAAGAGGAGAGACACCCGGCGCTAATCGGTATTGCGCCGGTGTTGTGTCTGTACACAAGATGGCAAAGTTGACCTTAAAAGATCTTGACCTGAAAAATAAAACAGTGTTGGTGCGCGCGGACTTCAATGTGCCGCAGGATGCCGCTCTTAATATTACCGACGATACGCGTATCCGGGCGACCATACCTACTCTAAAATATATTTTAGAGAATGGGGCTAAGAAACTGGTGCTTATCAGCCACCTGGGCCGGCCGGATGGCAAGCCGGTGGAAAAATACAGTCTAAAGCCTGTGGCAGAGCGCTTAAAGGAACTTCTGGGCCAGGATGTGCTCTTCCTGAATGATTGCGTTGGCTCCGGGATCAAAAAGGATATCGATAGCTCGAAGGAGAGGGTGGTCCTGCTTGAGAATTTACGCTACCATGCCGAGGAGGAGGCGAATGAGGCGGGTTTTGCCAGGCAGCTGGCTTCCTTAGCCGATGTTTTTGTCAATGATGCCTTTGGCACCGCTCATCGGGCTCATGCCTCTACCGAAGGTGTCACACATTTCCTGAAATCGGCAGCCGGTTTCCTATTAGAGAAGGAGATCAAATACCTGGGGGAGGCGGTAAGGGATCCGCAAAAGCCTTTTATGGTCATCTTAGGCGGAGCCAAGGTTTCGGATAAGATAGGGGTTATTGAAAACCTGCTGCCTAAGTGTGATGCGATAATTATCGGCGGCGGCATGGCCTATACATTTTTAAAGGCGCAGGGCAAAGAGATCGGCAATTCAAAGTTGGAAAAAGATAAATTGGAATTAGCCAAATTGATCTTAGAGAAGGCCAGCCAACTAAAAAAAGAGATCCTGCTGCCTGTTGATAACGTAGTGGTGGATAAAATTGACCCCAATAGCAAGACAGAGATTGTCGGAGAAAATATTCCTGAAGGCAAGATTGCCGTGGACATAGGCCCGGAGACGATCAAGTTGTTCCAGGATAAGTTAAAGGCCGCAAAAACTATTGTTTGGAACGGGCCATTGGGGATTTTTGAAATGGATGCTTTCAGCGCGGGGACGGCGGAGGTTGCCAGATTTATCGCCGGTTTAAAAGCTGTCACCATAATCGGCGGAGGGGATACCGCAGCAGCAATCGCAAAGTTCAAGTTAGAGGATAAAATGTCGCATATTTCCACGGGCGGAGGGGCGAGCCTTGAATTCCTGGAAGGTAAAACTCTTCCCGGGATCGCCGCACTTACGGACAGGCCGGAGGGTCAATGAGAAAAACTATTATTGCCGGGAACTGGAAAATGTATAAGAATATTACCGAGGCTATTGAACTCTCTAATGGCCTGAAGCGCGAGCTTTTCAAGCTGGATTTTGAGGCCGTAGATGTGGTTATCTGCCCGCCGTTTACGGCATTAAGTGAGGTAGCCGAGGTATTAAGCGAATCGGATATCGGCTTAGGCGCACAGGATATGCATTGGCAGGATGAGGGGGCTTTTACCGGCGAGGTTTCCGCTCCCATGTTAAAGGAGGCCGGCTGCCGCTATGTGATCATCGGCCACTCCGAACGCAGGCAGTTCTTCGGCGAAACCAATGAAACGGTTAACAAAAAATTAAAAGCCGCCCTTGTGCACGGGCTTACCCCGATAGTTTGCGTGGGAGAAAACCTGCGGGAGAGGGAGGCTGATAAAACATTTGAGGTGATCCAGGATCATATAAAAAACGGACTTCTTGAGATTTCCTCGGAAGACATGTTAAAAACAGTCATTGCTTATGAGCCGGTCTGGGCGATCGGGACCGGCAAGACCGCAACCGGCGAACAGGCGCAAGAGGTGCATAGATATATCCGCGGCCTGTTGAGGAAGATTTATGGCGATACTGTTGCCGATAGCGTAAGGATACAGTATGGCGGAAGTGTGAAGAGCGAGAATATCTCCGAGCTTATCGCCAAGCCTGATGTTGACGGGGCATTGGTGGGAGGGGCGAGCTTAAAAATAGATTCATTTACGCAGATTGTGACAAAAGCCAGTGAGGTTAAAAAATGATGACTTTAATTATAGTGATCCATGTAATTGCCTGCATAGTTTTAATTACTTTAGTCCTGATCCAGCGCGGCAGGGGCGCCGGGCTTGTGGAGAGCTTTGCCGGGGTTGAATCCATGTTCGGCACCAAGACCAATGCTTTTCTCACGCGCACAACTACGATCATGGCTATAGTTTTTTTCTTTACCTGCCTGAGCCTGGCGGTCTTATCAGTGAGGCAGAGCAAGTCGCTTATGAGCAGCGTAAAGCCCCAGGCGCCTTTAAAGCAGGCAGTCAGCCAACCGGCAACCACTTCTCAAGCGGCCAAAACAGATGCTGCTCAAGCCGCTCCACTGCCGGCTAAGGAGGCTAAGCCGGAGGCAGGAAAAGCTGAATAGAAAATTATTCTGGGTATTTGCTTTAAGCAGCGCGGTTTATTTTACGCAAGGTATAGAAGCCCTGCCCGGACAGGGCTTGTTTTATTATCTGAAGGAAACCCTCCATTTTTCCCCCGAAAAAATAATGATCATCGGCAGCATCACCACCTTCGCGTGGCTGGTCAAGCCTTTGATCGGTTATGTCATCGACAACTTCTTGAACAAGCGGGCGTGGATCTTTATATCCTTATTCCTGGATATTATTTTCGTGCTGTTTTTGGGACTTATGCAGATGCCGCTGATTTTCTTGGTAGTGCTGCTGGTGGTTAATTCCAGCAGCGCGGCTTTTCGCGATGTGGCGGTTGACGGGATCATGTGCGTGGAGGGGAAGAAGTATCAGTCCACCGGAAAGATCCAGAGTATCCAGTGGGCTTCACTGTTGGTCGCCGGACTTATTACGGGTATCGGCGGAGGCTTTATCGCCGAGAAATGGGGCTACAAGGCAGGTTTCTTATGCCTTATCCCTATTTATCTGCTGGTCGGTTTGCCGGCATATTTTTACCGCGATGAGCAAAGCGAGAAAAAATATTCCACATTGATCAGCGATCTAAAAAAGATTTTTGGGGATAAAAGGATATTGATCATCGGCTTATTCATATTCCTATATAAGTATTCTCCTTCTTTCGGTACACCGCTGTTTTTTATCCAGCGGGACAGCTTTAAGTGGGGTAAGATGTGGATCGGCACCCTGGCTACGATAAGCACGTTGTTCGGGGTGGTCGGTTCTCTTTTGTATTATAAATTCAGCCAGAAGATAAATCTCAAGAAGTGGCTTTATTACTCTGTTTTTCTGGGAGCGATGACTACTTTAAGTTATCTGCATTATACGCCGGTATCAGCGGTGATCTATGATCTGTTTTACAGTTTTTTGGGGATGTTTATATTCTTAATGGTCATGGATTTTATGGCGCGCCACTCGGTTAAAGGCCTTGAGGCAACCTCTTTTGCGCTCCTCTGCAGCATAAATAACCTCTCTGGTGTAGCCAGCAATTTATCCGGGGCATTCTTTCTGCCGCTTATCGGCCTGAAATGGTTGATCGTCATATCCGCCTTGGCCAGCTTTCTCTGTTTACCTTTAATCCGTAAAATAGAGTAAGCGGGCTGCCGAGGCTTGCCTCTCGTCAATTAAGTATTGTGTCCCAGAATTAATTGTGTATAATATATTATTCAGTTATGATTACCGAGAATATTCAGAGGGTTAGAGGGCGGATTGATGTTGTTTGCTCGAAGATCAAGCGTGATCCGGGGAAAATTACCCTGGTTTGCGTAGTCAAAGGCCGCTCCCTTGCCGAGGTACAAGAGGCGATTGGTTCAGGAATTAAAGATATCGGCGAAAACAGGATGCAGGAAGCTCTTTTGAAATATAATGATATGTCCCAAGCGACACGCGGCACGCTGAAATGGCACATGATCGGGCATTTACAGTCAAATAAGGCCAAAGATGCGGTAAGAATATTTGATCTTATCCATTCTGTTGATAGTGTCAACTTAGCGCAGGAGATCAATAAGCAGGCAGCTAAGATAAATAAGACGCAGGAAGTTCTTCTGGAGGTAAAAACATCTCCGGAAAGCACTAAATCCGGTTTTTCACCCGAAGCTATCCCGGATGCCCGCGCCAAGATGCTCGGGTTAGGCAATATAAAGGTAAGGGGACTTATGACTATTGCCCCTCTCGGGGAGAGTGCGCAGCCGTATTTTGCCAGGCTTCGTAAGCTGCGGGATGACTTAAATCCAGAATGGCTTCTTTCCATGGGCATGAGCGATGATTTTGAGGTGGCCATAGAAGAGGGTACGGACATTATAAGAGTAGGCAGGGCAATATTTGAGGGATAGATGGAGAAAATGATAGGAATAATCGGTTTTGGAAATATGGGTTCGGTAATAGCCGAACGCATCAAATCCAAATATAAAGTATTGGTTTTTGACAAAGATAATGAGAAAACCAAAGATTCCCGCGGTATCGAGATTAAGGACAATGTCGTAGATTTAGTTAAAGTAGCAGATGTGATTATTTTGGCGATGAAGCCGCAGGATTTTGAGTCAGCTCTATCAGAAATTAGGGAATACGTCGATGGTAAGCTGATAATTTCTATAGCAGCAGGCAGAACTACAAAGTATATTTATGATAATTTATTGTACCCCACAGGGGTAAGGATCATTAGGGCGATGCCTAATCTTTTGGGTAGAATTGGTAAAGGGGCAACCTTTCTTTATAAAAGTTCTTCTGCAAATGAAAAAGATATTGTTTTTGCGGAGAAATTATTTGGGGCACTTGGAAGAACTTGGAGAATAGAAGAAGGAAAAGAAGATAGAATGGATTTTGTAACTGCGGTTTCTGGGTCAGGGCCGGCAATTTGCTGTTATCGGATAGAATCACAATCAATAGATACACATAAAATGTCGGCAGAACAAAAGAAAGATTTAATAGCCTATTTAAAAGAAGGAGCTATTGCAGGGGGATTCAACAAGAAAGATGGTGAGGCTTTAGCCGAGAATATTGTTGAAGGAGTAATCAATTTACTTAACTTATCCTCTATCACTCCCCAGATGCTTAGGGAACAAATTACTTCTAAGAGGGGAACAACGGAAGCGGCTTTAGAGGCCTTAAATAATGGGTTTAGCATAGAGGAAGCAATTCAGGCAGCAATTAGACGCGCAAAAGAATTATCAAGGGGGTAAAATGGGAAAGATCGGCATTATCGGAGGAAGCGGGTTATACAAGATTGAGGGGATAAAGGTCAAGAAGGAGTTGAAGGTAGAGACTCCCTTTGGAGAGCCTTCGGGAAAGTTTATACTCGGCACCTTAGAAGATAAAAGTGTGGTATTCTTGCCGCGCCACGATGTGGGGCACCGTCTATCCCCCAGCCATATAAATTACCGCGCCAATATTTTCGCGATGAAGAAGCTCGGGGTGGAGAGGATCATCTCGGTCACTGCCTGCGGAAGCCTGCGGGAGGATTTTAAGCCCATGGATTTCGTAGCGGTAGACCAGTTTGTGGACAGGACAAATTATGCCAGGGATACAAGTTTTTTCACCAAAGGCATAGTTGCGCACATTGAATTCGCGCATCCGGTC
>JAHFFQ010000007.1:0-10247 GCA_023247875.1 Candidatus Omnitrophota bacterium
ATTTGTAGTAGCCGATATCCCGGGATTGATTGAAGGCGCTTCAGAGGGCCGGGGCCTGGGGGATAAATTCCTGAAGCATCTCGAGCGCACCAGGATTTTAATCCATATAATCGATATGGCAGGTTTTGAAGCCCGGGATCCGCTGGAGGATTATAAAAAGATAAACCTTGAGCTTAAAGCTTACAGCCCCGAGATTTATAAGAAACCGCAGATAGTCGCGGCCAATAAAATGGACCTTGAGGGCTCCGAAGAGAACCTTAAACGTTTTAAGCAGAAATATAAGAAACAGATCTACCCGATCTCTGCCTTAAACCGGCAGGGCCTGGAGGAATTGATCGATGCAGTCGCGAAAAAATTATAAAAGGATCGTTGTCAAGATCGGCTCAAGCCTTTTTGCCGGCAGGGGGCAGGGGTTGGATACCGGTTTGCTGGAGGGGGTTGCCGCACAGATCTCCTGCCTGATCGAAGACGGCAAAGAGGTGGTGGTGGTTTCTTCCGGCGCGATCGCCCTGGGCATGTCTATTTTGAAACTGGGGACTAGGCCAAAAGAGCTTGGATATTTACAGGCGGCAGCGGCTATCGGCCAGCATGAATTGATGCATGTCTATAAGCTGGCGCTTAACAGGCATGGTTTGAATTGCGCCCAGCTGCTTTTAACCTGGGAGGATTTCTCCGACCGTAAACGTTATCTGAACGCTAAAAATACCCTGAACAAGCTGCTTAAATTAAAATGCCTGCCTGTGATCAATGAGAATGATACGGTTTCAACCGAAGAGATCAAATTCGGAGATAATGACCGGCTCTCCGCCCTGGTTGCCATTTTAACCGCAGCCGATCTTTTGATCATTCTCTCGGATGTTGACGGATTATTGGATAAAGATAAAAAAGTTATTCGCCTGGTGGACAAAATAACCGGCCAGATAAAGGCCCTGGCCTCTCCGACCAGCAAGAGAACCTGCGTGGGCGGAATGATCACCAAGATCGAGGCAGCGGCTGTCAGCGTTGACTCCGGGATCCCCTGCGTAATTGCCAACGGGCATAACAGGGGGATTATAAAAGAAATTGTCAATGATCCACTTGGCCAGGGGACATTGTTTTTGCCCAGGCAAAAGCTGCTTGGCGCTAAAGAACGCTGGATGGCTTTCGGCACCAAGGCTAAAGGTAAAATTGTTATTGATGACGGAGCGAAAAAGGCATTGCTGGATAAAAAGAGCCTGCTTAGCGTCGGGGTGGTCGGCTGCGAAGGGGATTTCTGCTCCGGTGAGATCGTCAGTGTCTGTGATAAGAATAACTGCGAAATCGCCCGCGGAAAAGTAACTCTGGCTTTCCATGATCTGGATAAAGTAAAGGGAGAGCGTTTTCCCAAAGAGATCATCCACCGCGATAACATCGTTATACTATAAGAAAATGAAACAAAATCTTAAAAAAGAGCTGGAAAATATCGCCAAAGAGGCTTTGCAGGCTTCGCGCGAGCTCGCTATTTTGCCAACGGGCGCCAAGAATGCGGTGCTTAAGGATATGGCCAGGGCTTTGTTAAGCAGCAAGGCCGTTATCTTAAGGGCCAATAAAAAAGATATCGCGTTATCCCGCGGCAGGCCCAAGGCTTTTATTGACCGGCTTACCTTAACCCCGGAGAGGATCAAGCAGATGGCGGATTCTTTGCTTGATATTGTTAAGCTCAAAGACCCTGTTGGCGAAGTTATACGCGCCTGGAAGATTCCTAACGGGCTGCGTATTGATAAGGTGCGTTCTCCTATCGGCGTGGTCGCTATAATCTACGAATCGCGGCCAAATGTCACTTCGGATTGCATAGGGCTGTGTTTTAAGTCCGGCAACAGCGTGATCCTGCGGGGAGGAAGCGAGTCTTTGAATTCCAATATCGCTATTTACAATGTGCTCTCTAAAGTAATGGGCAGGCACAGGGTGCCTGCCGGGGCGATCAATCTCATCGCCACGCGGGAGCGCAAGGCCGTGGATGCTTTGTTGAAATTGAATAATTATATCGATGTGGTTATTCCCCGGGGCGGTGAGGAGCTGATCAATAAGGTGGTAAGATCTTCGCGTATCCCGGTGATCAAACATTATAAAGGGATCTGCCACGTCTACGTGGATGAATGGGCTGACCTGAATATGTCCGAGAGGATCTGTTTTAATGCCAAGGTGCAGCGGCCGGGGGTCTGTAATGCCATGGAGAGCATGCTTGTGCACCGCGATGTTGCCGCCAGGTTCCTGCCGGGGATGCTTAAGAAATTCAAAGATGCCGGCGTCGAAATCCGCGGGTGTGCCTTGACCTGCAGGATCGCCAAATGGGCAAGGGCTGCCACGGAAATAGATTACCGCACCGAATACCTTGGCCTGATCCTTTCGGTTAAGGTGGTCAATGACCTGGATGAGGCGATCAGCCATATTAATAATTATGGTTCGCATCACTCTGACACTATTGTTACCGAAAACAAGGATAATGCTTTAAGATTCCTAGCCAGGGTTGATTCTGCCTGCGTTTACCTGAATGCCTCGACCCGTTTTACCGACGGCAACCAGTTTGGAATGGGCGCTGAGATCGGTATTTCAACGGATAAGCTGCATGCCCGTGGCCCTATGGGGCTTGAAGAGTTGACTACTTATAAATACATGGTGTTTGGCTCCGGCCAGATCAGGGAATAAAAGTATGAAAATAGGGATCCTGGGGGGGACTTTTAATCCTGTGCATATCGGCCATTTGATCCTGGCTGAAGAGGCCAGGGAAAAGCTCAGGCTGGATAAAGTGATATTCGTTCCAACCTCCCTGCCGCCGCACAAGGAGGATTTGAATATCGCTCCCGCCTCCGACCGCCTGAAGATGATAAAATTGGCGATAGGGGGAAATAAATATTTCACGGTTTCCGACATTGAGATAAAACGCCAGGGCCGCTCCTACACAATTGATACCCTGACTGAGCTTAAACGCAAATTTAGCCGGGATGAGCTTTATTTTATTATCGGCTCGGACCTGCTGAAATATCTGGATGAGTGGAAGGATTTAAGCCAGATAATCAAGATGGTGAAATTCGTGGCAGCTACCCGGCCGGGATATCCGCTGGAGCAGATACCGAATTATATCCAGACCCTGGCTATCCGGGCTGTGGATGTCTCTGGTTTTGAGGTGCGCCAGTGCGTGCAGGAAGGCAAATCTTTTCGTTATCTGGTTCCGGACAAGGTGTTCGGCTACATTAAGAAAAGAGCGCTATACAGATATAGGGACGGTTCTGAAGACAAAGCGAAAGTGTCCCCTAAGAGGGGGACAGGTTAGCTTTAAGTTGAGAACCGTCCCTGACCTAAATGAAGAATATGAAGATAAAGATCGCACCCTCCATATTATCTGCGGATTTCAGCTGTCTTGCCGCAGAGCTTAAAAAGGTCCAGCGAGCGGGAGCCGAGCTGATCCACATTGATGTGATGGACGGCCACTTTGTGCCCAATATTACCATTGGCCCGGTGGTCGTAAAATACATCCGCAGGTCGACCAGCTTACCGCTGGATGTGCATTTAATGATCGAGAACCCCGCTAAATATATCGGCGCCTTTGTCAATGCCGGAAGCGACATGATCACCGTGCATATTGAGACAGTTACTTTGAAAGAACTGGCAGCTATTGCCAGGGGATTAAAGAAAAGCAGGGTAAAGCTGGGGGTCTCTTTAAATCCGGCCACTCCTTTAAACAGGATCAAAAAAGCCTTGCCGCTGGTTGATTTTGTTTTAGTGATGTCGGTTAATCCGGGCTTTGGAGGCCAGGCATTTATCCCGCAAGCTCTGAAGAAAATAAAACAGCTACGCGCCATATTTAAAAAAGATATCGCGGTTGACGGAGGGATAAATAACATTAACGCAAAGCTGGCAAGGAATGCTGGCGCAAACGTTTTAGCGGCGGGTTCATATATATTCGGGGCAAAAAATACCAAACAGGCAATTGACAGCTTACGATAAGACACCCCGCGCTTAAAGGTATTGCGCGGGTGTTGTCTTCGTAGACAAGGAGAGGGCGCGATGTGCAATACGGTTTCGCAAATTAAGTTCGGCACCGACGGATGGAGAGCGATTATCGCAGATACATATACCCTGGAAAATGTCAGGATCCTGGCCCAGGCAGTGGCGGATTATCTGGCCGGCCCAAGGAAGGTAGCAGTCGGCTATGACACGCGTTTTATGTCCGGAAAATTCGCCGAGGCAGCGGCAATAGTTTTGCAGAATAACGGGATGGAGGTGCTCCTTTCCGACCAGCCCACCCCTACCCCGGCATTAAGTTTCGTGGTTAAATCCCGCAAGCTGGACATGGGGATCATGATCACTGCTTCGCATAATCCGGCGGAGTATAACGGTTTTAAGATCAAGAATTCATCAGGCGGCGGGGCCAGCGAAGAGATAACCAAAGCGGTAGAAGGGCTTTTAGGAAAAAACCCGGTAAAGGATTCCGCTTTGGCCGAGCCGGTCAAAACCACAGACATTACCAAAGATTACGTAAAATTTATCCGCAATTATATCGATTTAAAAAAGATCAGGAATAAAAAATTTAAGGTCCTGGTTGATTCCATGTATGGTTCGGGGGACAGTTTTATCGCCGAGGTGCTTAAGGGTACAAGCATAAAGATCGAATTTATGCGTAATACCATCAATCCTTCTTTCGGGGGAGGCAGGCCTGAACCGGTTGAGGAGAATCTGAAGGAGTTGAAATCGCGCGTAAAAAAAGAAAAATTTGACTTAGGGATCGCTTTAGACGGTGATGCCGACAGGATAGCTGCCGTGGCACCCGGGGGAGTATTCATACATCCGCAGAAGATCCTGGGTCTGCTTGCGTTGCATTTGAACCAGGACCGTCATTGGTCAGGGGGGCTGGTAAAGACCATCTGCGGCACGACGATGATGGATAACATCGCTAAATTCCTGGGGATCAAACTTTACGAAACACCGGTCGGTTTTAAATATATCTCGAATCTTATGGAGACCGAGGATATCGTCGCCGGCGGTGAAGAGGCAGGCGGTATGGGGGTCAAGGGTTACATCCCGGAGCGCGACGGCACCATGGCCGGACTCTTATTGATCGAGATGATGGTTTACCGCAACAAGAATATCCTGAAGATCCTGACTGAAACCGAAAAACAGTTCGGCAAATATTATTATGTGCGCCAGGATTTTCATTTGAGCAAGCGCGTTGAGCCGAAAAAGGAGAACCTGCCCAGCGAATTATTAGGCAAAAAGGTAGTAGAGGTTAAGGATTACGACGGTATAAAGCTTATCTGCGAAGACAAAAGCTGGCTGATGTTCCGCGGTTCAGGGACCGAGCCGATCATGCGCACCTATGCCGAGGCAAAGAGCTTAACCCGGGCTAAGAAGCTCTTAGTTTTAGCCAAAGAAATTATTTTAAAGGATGGGATATAAAATAGATATGTTTATACTATTTAAAAATTTACATAGAAAGGGGGAGCCAGATCATGAAATTCGGCAGATGATTTTGGCCATTTTACTTAACGATTAAAATAAACCATTAATTAAATACTAAAAATCAAAAGGAGAGTTTAAAATGTCAGATTCAAGAGCGGAATTAGAGCAGTTATACAATCAAAGCATCAAGGTTTTAAAAGAAGGCCAGGTAGTTACCGGTAAGATCGTAGGGATCAAGACTAAGGAGGTCCTGGTGGATGTGGGTTTTAAATCCGAAGGGATCGTGCCGATCACCGAGTTCAGCACCCCTGACCTGGAGATAGGGCGCGAGATGGAATTTCTGCTGGAGACCATGGAAAATGACGCCGGGGTAATGACCCTCTCCCGGGAAAAGGCAATCCGCATGCAGGGATGGGATAAGATCGTAAAGTTCTCCAATGACGGCACCCTGGTGGAAGGCAAGCCGGTAAAGAAGGTAAAAGGAGGATTTCTCGTCGATATTATGGGTATCGAGGGATTCCTGCCCAGCTCCCTTTCTTCTTTCCGCAACATACCGGATAAAGATATCCTGTACAAGGTTTATAAATTCAAGATCGTCAAGGTGAATAACCTGAGGCGCAGCATTATCGTCAGCCGCCGCGAAGCAGTGCAGGCGGAGAGGGATGTGGCCAGGGGTAAGATCTGGGGTGAGTTGAAGATCGGCAACATTTATCCCGGGCTGGTCAAGGCCATCACTGATTTCGGCGCCTTCATTGATCTAGGCGGGGTTGACGGCCTGCTGCATATTACGGATATGTCCTGGTCAAAGATCAGCCATCCTTCGGAGATTGTTGCCATAGGGGATAAGATCGAGGTTGTGGTCCTGAATATGGACCAGGCTTCGGGAAAGGTTTCCTTGGGGTTAAAGCAGAGGCTCCCGGATCCCTGGCAGGATATCGCGAATAAATTCACCGTAGGCAGCAAGGTAAAGGGCAAGGTGGTCAATATTCTGCCTTACGGGGTTTTTGTGGAGCTGGAAAAGGGGATCGAAGGACTGATCCATGTTTCCGAGATATCCTGGACCAAGCGCGTAAATAACCCGGGGGAGATGTTTGCCGTCGGAGATATGGTTGAAACGCAGATATTAAGCGTGGAAAAAGAATCCCGCAGGATATCGCTTAGCTTAAAACAGCTGGAGCAGAATCCGTGGCTTGAGGCGGAGGGCAAATATCCTGTCGGCACAAAGGCAAGCGGCAAGATCCGCGGTTTCACCGAGTATGGGGCATTCGTGGAGTTGGATTCCAACCTTGAGGGGATGATCCACGTATCCGATATCTCCTGGACCAAGAGGGTTGGCCATCCGCAGGATGTTTTAAAGAAGGGCCAGAAGGTGGAAGTTTCGGTGCTTTCCGTTGATTCTGCCAACCGCAGGATCGCCTTAGGATTAAAACAGTTGCAGGATAATCCCTGGCCGCAGATCGCTGAGAAATATCCCCTGGATACAGAGCTTTCCGCTGAGGTTGCCAGTATCACCGAATTCGGCGTCTTTGCCAGGATAGATGATGAGCTGGAGGGCCTGATCTACTCAAGTGAGATTGACAAAGAAACAGTTGCGAATCTCAAAGCCGGAGATAAAATAAAGGTAAAGGTAATCAAAGTGGATGTGGATCAGGCCAAGATCGGCCTGACCGCCAGGCTTTAAAAGCATGGATATCAACCAGCAGTTAGAGATAATTAAAAGGGGTGCCGTAGAGATAATCTCCGAGGAGGAGTTGAGTAAAAAACTCCAGGAGAGTATTAAATCCGGCCGGCCACTAAAGATCAAAGCCGGTTTTGACCCCACCGCGCCTGACCTGCATCTGGGGCACACGGTGCTACTTCGGAAATTACGCCAGTTCCAGGAGCTTGGGCATGAAGTTTATTTTCTGATTGGTGATTTCACCGGCCGGATCGGAGATCCTTCCGGCAGATCTGAGATAAGAAAACAGCTCACTAAAAAAGAGGTTGCTAAGAATGCTCAAACCTACAAAAAGCAAGTAGCAAAGACCCTTAATGTCAGGAAAATTAAAGTCGTTTTTAATAGCCGCTGGTTTGAAAGAATGAAAGGCCTTGAATTTAGTCAGCTGCTTACTCACTATACCGCCAACAGGATGCTTGAGCGTGAAGATTTTACCCAGAGGAGGAATAATAAAAAACCGATATATATTTCGGAATTTATTTATCCTGTGCTTCAAGGGTATGATTCTGTGATGCTTAAAGCGGATGTTGAAATAGGCGGCACAGACCAGATATTCAATCTGTTGGTCGGCCGCGACCTGCAGAAGGATTTTAATCAGCCGCAGCAGGTAGTCTTGACCATGCCGCTTTTAGAGGGCACTGACGGCGTGCAGAAGATGAGTAAGTCTTACGGCAATTACATCGGCATAAATGAGCCTGCAAAAGAGATGTTCGGTAAGATCATGTCAATCTCCGACGAGATGATGGTCAAATATTATGAGCTGCTTACTGATGAAGATTTGGCCAGGGTCAGGCAGATGCACCCCAAAGAGGCAAAAGTAAATTTAGCCAAGATCATAATCACGCAATACCACTCTGCACTTGCCGCCCAAAAAGAAGCGGAAGAGTTTGCCCGGGTTTTTTCCGGAAAAGAAATTCCCCAGGATATGCCGGTTTTTAAATCGGACGGCACAAAAACCGTTCTAGCCATCCTCAGCGAGAGCAAATTAGCCGCCAGCGGTAATGAAGCGCGCAGGCTGATCAGGCAGGGGGCGGTCAGTTTCAACAATGTAAAAGTTGAAAAGGATGATTTTGTCCCCAATGAACCCGGTATCCTCAAAGCCGGAACCCGGCGGTTTCTAAAAATAATATGCTCTGGACGATAATCGGCGCTGCTGCGGCAACGCTAACCATGTTCTCCTTTGTCCCGCAGATATTCAGGTCCTTAAGGACCAGGTCGGTCAAGGACGTAAGCCCAGTTACCTTATTCCAGCTTTCCACCGGTGTTTTCCTATGGATGATCTATGGGATCTCACAAAAAGACCCGATAATCATAGTTGCTAATGCCATAACTTTAATTACCTTGTCCGTGCTGATATTTTTGTATTTTAGATACGGGAGATTGGTCAAATGAAAGGAATAATCCTGGCCGGCGGCAAAGCAACGCGGCTTTATCCGATAACCAAAGGTATCTGCAAGCAGCTGCTGCCGGTTTACGATAAGCCGATGATCTATTACCCCCTCTCGGTGCTGCTTCTTGCCGGGATAAAAGAGATTCTGGTTATCTCAACCCCTAAAGACACCGCACGGTTTGAGGACCTGCTGGGTGATGGTTCTAACCTGGGGATAGATATCTCTTACGAGGTCCAGCCAGAACCTAAAGGAATTGCCCAGAGTTTTATTATCGCCGAGGATTTTATCGGTAGTGACAGCGTCTGTCTTATCCTGGGGGATAATATTTTCTACGGTTATAATCTAAGAGAGCTTCTGCGTGATTCGGCCAAATTGAAAAAAGGGGCGAAGATCTTCGGCTACTACGTCAGGGACCCCCAGCGTTACGGGGTGCTGGAGCTCGACAAAAAATGCGGGGTGGTTTCAATTGAAGAAAAGCCTAAAAAGCCTAAATCCAACTGGGTGGTTTCGGGATTATATTTCTATGATAATGAGGTAGTGAAGATCGCCAAAAAGATCAAGCCCTCCAAAAGAGGAGAGTTTGAGATCACCAGCGTGAATAACGAATATATCAAGAAAGGGAAGCTTAAGGCGGAGTTCCTTGGCCGGGGGCATGCCTGGCTTGATACAGGCACCTATGAATCGCTGATCGACGCCTCGATCTTTATTAAGACTATTGAAGACAGGCAGGGTTTAAAGATCGGCTGCATAGAAGAGGTGGCATACCGTATGGGTTATATCACTAAGCAGCAATTAGCAGGGATCGCCTCTCTCATGCCTAATAGCTACGGGGAATATTTAAGAAGCCTGCTTAAAGATGGATAAGAATATCCTGATATTAGGGAAAGGTTTTATCGGCGAAAGGCTGCGCGATGCATTCGATTGCAGGATAAACGGTTCGATCATAAGATCTTTTAGCGACGCGCGAAAATTAATCAAAAAATATAAGCCTCGCGTGATCATCAATTGTATCGGTGTAACCGGCAGGAGCAATGTTGATGACTGCGAGCTTGATATCGACGGAGTTTTGCTGGCCAACAGTTTTATCCCGGTGATCCTGGCGGAGGTGGCGCTGCGTAGTAATATAAAGCTGGTGCATATAAGCAGCGGGTGTATTTTTAATTATGATTACAAAAAAAACAAAGCCGTCAAAGAGGAGAGCCAGGATTATTTCTTTGAATTGTTCTACAGTCGTTCAAAAATTTACGCCGAGAGAGCCCTTGAAGCCCTGGCCAGGGATTACAATATTTTGATCGCCAGGATCAGGATACCCCTAGTTAATGCCAGGCACCCCAAAAACATTCTGGATAAGCTTTTAAAATACAAGCAGGTCATTGATATCCCCAACTCCGTAACCTATATACCTGATTTTATCCGGGCGATCAGGCATCTCATTAGGATCGACGCCAAAGGAACATATAATGTGCTGAATAAAGGCGCTTTGCGTTACCCTAAGCTTATGCGGGTGTATCAGAAACATGTGCCTTCATTTAAATACACGGTAATTGATTTTCATAAACTTGGATTAGTCAGGACCAATTTGGTAATGTCCACCCGTAAGCTGGAGAAATCCGGTTTTAAAGTCAGGAACATAAATTCAGTCCTTGAAGAATGCGTAAAAGAATACCTAAAATCTTAGTCACCGGCGGAGCGGGGTTTATCGGCAGCGCCTTTGTGAGATTGCT